>NZ_BCBP01000029.1:0-116172 GCF_001753955.1 Pseudomonas sp. NBRC 111139 | reverse complement strand
GCGCTGTTGTCGACGATACTGGCCCCGACCGACGCCGCCCTCGGCAAGGCCGTCGTGAGCAACCCCGACGTTCCGGCCGATGTGCGCGAGAGCCTGAATGTCGAAAGCGGCTTGAATGACGGCGTTTGCGTGCCGGTACTACTCTTGCTGCTGGCATTGTTGACGGAGGCTCACTCGACGATGCCTTTTGCCTTGGCGGGCTACTTCTTCCTGGAGGAGTTGGGTATCGGTGTTCTCACGGGGGCGGCGCTTGCGCTGTTGGTAGGCGGGTTGTTACGCCTGTCGCAACGCCATTGCCTGCAGATCGAGGCCTGGCAGCAACTGGTGATGCCCGCGCTGGCATTACTGAGCTTCGCCAGCGCTCAGGCACTGGGGGGCAGCGGTTTTATCGCCGCGTTCTGCGCAGGGCTGCTGACAGGTTACCTGTTCAAACGGGAAACCCAGCCGTTGATCGTCACCGGCGAGTCGTGCGGTGAAGCGCTGTCGCTGCTGACCTGGGTGGTGTTTGGCGCCTATGTGGCGCCCAAGGCTTCGCAGATCATGGCACCCTCCGTCTGGTTCTACGCACTTTCGAGCCTGTCGCTGGTGCGAATGCTGCCTGTCTGGCTCAGCTTGGCGGGGAGCACACTCAGCGCCGAGAGCCGCTTGTTCATCGGCTGGTTCGGCCCCCGTGGGCTCGCGTCCATCGTGTTCGCGATACTGATACTGGATGCGCCGTTGCAAGAGGCTGGCACGATCATCGCGTGCACCATCGCTTGCGTTCTGCTCAGTGTGGTATTGCATGGCGTGAGTGCATTGCCGGGGGCGCGGCGGCTGGGGCGCAGCGCACGAGAATGAGGGTGTGACAGGAGACCGACCGGTATCATCAAGGCATGTACGCGCAGAAGCGCACCAGGAGTCATCCAGCAAAGAAAATGGGCTTGGTGGCTGGCTGGGGCGGTCATGCTGATCTGGACCCGTGGCTGGCCATGGGCCCGAAGGGCCGTCGCGAAGGGGTGGATTCCAGCGGTGCAGGCACAGCGTTAAGATGGAACCGGTTCATTTCTGCAGTTGGATAGGGAGCACTGAAATGTTGGTTGATATGGCTGCCTTCACACCGTGGTCGGCTCTGGCAGGCGGAGCACTAATAGGCCTGGCCGCCGGGCTGTTCGTGGTGGCGAACGGGCGCATTGCCGGTATCAGCGGTTTGCTCGGCTCGCTATTGCAGCGCACGGGAGAAGGGCGTGGCGAGAAACTGTCGTTTCTGCTGGGCATCATCGCGGCGCCACTTGTGTGGCGAGCGTTCTCGGCGATGCCCACGGTACATTTCAGTACGGCCCCCTGGTTGCTCATGGTCGCAGGGCTTCTGGTGGGCGTGGGTACCCGCTATGGCAGTGGCTGCACCAGTGGCCATGGTGTGTGCGGCCTTTCTCGCCTGTCCCCTCGCTCGGCGGTGGCCACGTTGTGCTTCATGGCGGCCGGCTTTGCCACCGTCTTCGTGGTTCGCCACCTTTACCCAGGAGCATGAAATGACCCGGATCAGCGCATTCATCGCGGGGTTGCTGTTCGGCATGGGGTTGTTGCTGTCGGGCATGGCAAACCCCACCAAGGTACTGGGGTTTCTCGACCTCGCGGGGCAGTGGGACCCGTCACTGGCACTCGTCATGGTGGGCGCCATCGGTGTTGCACTGCTGCCGATGGCTTGGGCGCGTCAGCACGCTGTGTCCTTGCTCGGCGGCGCGATGCAGTTGCCTGCCCGGCGCGACATTGACCGACGGCTAGTGGGTGGCAGCCTGATCTTCGGCATTGGCTGGGGGCTAGCCGGGGTGTGCCCAGGGCCGGCCCTGGTGCTGCTGGCCGGCGGGTTTTGGCAAGGCTGGCTGTTTGTGGCAGCGATGCTGGCCGGCATGGCGCTGTTCAATGGGCTGGAAGTGCTTAGTAAAAGCCGCCAGGCGTAAAGCAAGCTGCGGCCGTGCCGCGTAGACAACAGCGGGTGGGTTTCATTGGGTGAGGGCAGAGGAGACAACCCCGTTGCCCTTACCGACGACATGGAACCACCCGTTATCATTGCCATCCCGACGAAAGTCGCCCATTGAAGGCGGGTGAGGGCGCGGCCAGTTGCATAGTCGTCTGTAGCCCTCGGCCACGTTTAGGGGGCGGGGAAGGAGGCCAGGTAGGCTCGCACCGTCGGCTGTTCTTCGGTCAGCTGCTGGAAATTCAGCATCAGAAAGCACCGGTAACTTTCGAAGACAGGGTGATAACGATGACATGGGACAACCTGAATAAAGAATGGCGCTGAGGAATACACAATATCCCGGCTTGAGAGTTATCGGATATTGAGGGAAGCGTGAAGGGCACTTTCCAGACAGGCTATGCGTATAACTCAACTAAATATTCATTTAGTCGAGTTGGGTCGCGCGCTTACATAAAAGAAGGGTAGTTTGGTATTTATTGCTCGACAATGCAACCGACTGGCTTTATCTCAGGTTTTCTGGGTTATCGGGCTGCGGGCGCACGCTGATATCGGACAGCTTCGTGGCAAACTGAAGCGCTCAGGTAGCCTGGAATTGGGCTTTGAGGATACAGAATGGCTGGCGTGCACCCGCGCGCCAGGCAGATTTAACGGGTGTACTGACTGAGACAGAGCTGTACAGGGCGATGATTTTGACCGATTTTATCGTTTATTGAGTGAGTAAACCGCTCTAGGTTGAGGGGTTGCCAAGGTTAGGCGAAAGCGTCTATTGGGATTGATCTGGGCATTTAGGCTATTGAAAGGTCGTGGCGTCTGTGCCAATCAGAGCCAAATGCGATTGGAAAAACCCGGCTCTACAAATATCTCATGCTTTATTTTCACCTGGATAATGATGAGCTACCTGAAACAGATCTCACCGATATTGCGTGTTCGGAACCGTACAGAATTGACAGCGCAACCGCAGTCACTCGAGGCCATCGCGCTTAAAGTTTCTTCTGATTTCACAGGTTCGACCTCTGGTCAGAAAAAGGAGTTCGCGCCGATGCTTGTGTTTTCATCGATGAGTAAGCATACGCGGCCTTCGCAAGTCTTCAGAAATAGCAAAGGCGCTGGCACGGTTGCTTAACGCAGTTTACGTGGCTGCAGTAACACATAGACGTAAATCGACACCTTAATGACGAGGCTCGTCGCGCCAGGAAGCGCCTTGTATCCATGGCATCGGTGGACAGAAGCGTTGAATGGGTCTGCGGCTGTGAGAGCGATCCGAGCAGCAAGATGGATTGGAATGAGGCAAAAAAACGGCCTAGGTCGATTTACTTTCGAGATTAGGGTAAGAGGCTTCCGTGTACTGTCACAGCTGGAAAGGCGCCTGAGCTGTCATGTACCTGGCTTTAAATCTGCCCACCCAGCGGTACCGGTGACTAATACGCAGTTATGCATAATGCGTATTATGTTAAATCATGTTCTATGTAAGGGAGCCAGGGTCAGTGTCCGTTTCCATTAACCCCGTTGAGATTTTCACAAAACCCCGTTCTTTTAAAATCAAGCGCTTACGTATGGCTCCCCGTCCTCCAGCCTCCCTGCAGTTTCACAAACCTCCGTTCAGCACGCTCAGACCTTGCTCGCCTCGAAACCTAGTAGATAACCTTTCTATAATAGCCAGCTGACAGTCCAGCCATGCGGCCATTCATCCCATTTCCCATCTTTGCCCATACTCCCATTGGTGGCCAAGCCAAGAAACCGAGCTCCCGGTAAACATCCCGGTCGCCGAGCGACTGAGTGCGCTGGATCCAAGTATCAACCCGTTCATGAATACCTGGTACGCCCACCGATACCTCAACTGGGTGGCGTTCAGTTGGAACCCTCAGAGACCGCATCAGCTTTATCACACCTGCACCATGTCCCTCGAAAAGATGCTTAATTGGAGCTTCGCCAACGAGCTCTCGCTGTTCGAATGGACACGCGATGACTTTGAACACTACGCGGATTTCATCGCCAAGCCAGATGAGAGCTGGTGCACATCCAGCAGACAGCCTCGCTTCATCCCAGATGCACAACGTGATTTTCGTGCATGGGCTATTAATCCAGCCTGGCTGCCATTTGACGAGTCCCGCATTACCGGCTCTGAAAATGAGATCGAAGAAAATATCTGGAAGCGTGAAATCAGAATCGTCTCCCAGTTCTTGAATTTTTATCTCCAGGACGTTGGGGCTAGTCGGCTGAATGTCGCCAACGCACCGCTAGCCCACCTGGTGTTCAAGCAGCCCGAGACCCGGGAAACTATCACGGATGCCGAAATGACCTGGATTCTGCGCAATCTGAAGCGCCTGTTGAGCAGCCACGATTTTCAGGCAATTGAGATGGGCCTCATCATAGCTAGGTATTCTTCACAGCCGCTGGCCCGCCCTCACCCATATTTCCCACGGATAATTCCAAGGGTGCGATTGGGCTCAAGGGTTTAAGGAAAATCCTAGTTAGAGCCAGAGAAGCGCTGGGAAACTTAGCGTCTGCGTCCAATTCACCAGCCATCCGTCAGGCTTCACATAAATTTAGAGGATTGACCGTCGCGCTTGTCCGGGCCCCGGAGTTGACAGTCGATAACGGCGAGGAAGGCAGAAAGTAAAACAAGGGTGAGTTTTTATCGGCGTCAGATCGGCTTGGCACTGCGAGCAAGGCTGGCGTGAATGTCGCTGACTGAAGCCTGTTCGTTGCTGGAGGAGCCTGCCTCATCCATACTCAAAAGCCTTCGATTCATTCCAGACATGTCAGGCATTCATCCATTCATACCATTACGGAGCCCTGGCGCGAGCCATTGCTGGATCAGCATGAGAGTCACCACGGTGAGATCGTCTAGATGATATCGGTAATATCGGTAATTCGCCTCCATTAGCGAAGCAACAAATTCCTGCTGCTGACACTCTTGTTCAGATAGCGTGAGCGTACCCTTCTAGGCCCGGCTATCGTGAATCGAGACATCGTCGGACGACGACGCCTCGCCGCCCCCGGCTTCCATCCGTCAGCCTATACGCTGCGCTTGCTTCCCGGCACCCAATCCTCCCTCCCGGGTACTCGACGCGACGTGTTTTTTATCTCCTCACGTCTGTGCCCTTCGCTCAGAGCCGGCCTTTTCGAGCCTGAATGTCCGATAGGTTCGAGGTGTCGGCGCCCTTCCCTCATGACCGGCTAAGCCGCTGGCTTGCACCATGAACTGGCCTAATGATTTTGGACACCTTCATCGGGCGCTATGATGGCGCCCAATTGGAGGCAAAATCAGTGCGTAAATCTTATTCAAGAGAATACAAAGTCCAAGCTGCCGAAATGGTGCTGGACGGTGGCCAGTCAGTTCCTGAAGTCTGCGCAGCCCTTGGGCTGGGGCCTACGGCACTCCGTCGTTGGGTTGAGCAGGTGCGTGAAGAGAGAGCGGGCAAGGTTCCGGCCGGAACCAAAGCGATCACGCCGGAGCAGCAACGAATTGAAGAACTCGAAGCGCTGGTTCGGCAAAAAGATCGGGATATCGAAATCCTAAAAAAGGCCAGTGCTCTTCTGCTTCGGGACTCCAAAGATCGTTCTCGCTGATCAACGAGCTGAGTGAGCAATACCCTGTTATCGACTGCTGCCGCGTGCTTGGGGTCAAGCGCAGCAGTTTCTATGCATGGCGCAAACGGCAAGGGCGTGAAGACCCGGCCAGAGATGATCTGCGCCTGTTGGTAATCAAGCACTTCAACGCCTCGCGAAGTGCCTCTGGCTCGCGAACGTTGGTGCAGGAGCTGCGGCGAGACGGTCATGAAGTCGGACGATACAAGGTGCGCGGGTTAATGCGTGAAGCTGGTCTGAAGTGCAAGCAGCGCAGGCCGCACCGGTACCGGTCATCGGGGGCGGAAGCATTGATCGCGGAGAATCAGCTGAAGCGCAATTTCAAGGTTTCGACGATCAATGAGGTTTGGTGTGGCGATGTGACCTACATCCAGGTTGGCAGGCGCTGGTTGTACCTGGCCGCTGTGATTGACCTCTATGCCCGTCGAGTAGTGGGTTGGGCGTTCTCAATGATTGCAGACGCTAATTTGGCTTGTAACGCCCTGCGCATGGCTGCCGAATCGCGAGGCAGGCCGGCGGGTGTAATGTTTCATTCAGACCAGGGTTGTCAGTACACCAGCCATAAATTCAGGGCGGCACTCGATGAGTACAACTTGAACCAGAGCATGAGCCATCGTGGCCAATGCTGGGATAACGCCGCCATGGAGCGATTCTTCGGCGCGTTGAAATCAGAATGGATGCCAACGGAGGGTTATGAGACCGAAGCGCAGGCACGAGTGGATATCCAGGCTTATCTGATGCGCTACAACCTCAAGCGCCTCCACAGCTACAACGGCTACGAGACGCCGATAGCCATGGAGGAAAAGCTCAGGGCAGCGGCATAAACCTTAACCGGTGTCCAAAATTACTTGACCAGATCACCATGGCTCCCACACAGGTAGCTGCGTATGACCGCGTTGGACTTAGAACGCTGCACAGGTCTAGCCCGCCTACACCGGCCGACGTGGCGTGTGCTTGCAGCTTATTTGGAAGATCTGCACAAATTTCTCTTCCGTCATCGTTTCAATATCTGAAAGAGAACTCACTCTAAGTAGGCTCAGCGGGTTCTTCGCTGTGGACTTATAAATACTGCGCAGTATGGCTTCTATTCGTCCCCCCCGACTGATAGCGATTATGGCGATCGATGATTTTAATTCCTGCTAACTGGGCCGCTTGGTTCACCCTCGAAGAAGAATCGGAGTGATCGATCTCGAGCTTGGTAATGCGGTAAAGATGCTGGGAGGATGTGTTGGGCGGATAACCTCTTTAAGTCGACCAGAGCTTAGGCGAGGCAACCTTCCATTACTCTAGATGAGGCGAAATACCTCGTTAGATTGATTCGACGAATGGCGATTTCCTATGGTGATACTCGTTAGCCGGTCTCTATGAGCCCGAAGGTGCGATAGACACAAAATATCCTACGGCAAGGCCCTCGGCTGTGAGCTTCGGAGCAGCGCGCAGCAAACGCCAGAATCTAGAAGCCAACCTTCGGCAGCCTGAACATTCGGCTAGGTAGTATGTCTGCTCTACTTTCGACTGCTTCCCAAATACCCTATGCTGGCCTTTTGATTTTGCGCATGGGGCCTCCATGCTCCTGGAAGGAGCTAATATGGGCAAGCAGCACGCAACAGGGGCATCGCATGTTGAGGGAATTGATTTCGACATCCCTCTTCTACCCGAATCTGCTATCGACACCGATCAGCTATCCCGAGTAGGGTTCGCTGAAATCGCCACCTCCTCGCTTCGTAAAGTGCCTTCGACGTCGGGCTTCGTGCTGTCAATCGAAGGCCCATGGGGAAGCGGAAAAAGCTCAGTTCTCGCGATGATTCAGGCCCTGCTCAACCGTGAGGACAAGAAGCGTCAGCCAGTGATTGTGCATTTTAACCCCTGGCTGGTTGGCGACAAGGATGCCCTGCTCCGCCAGTTTCTCGCCAGCATTGCTAAGGCCGTTAAATTGAGCGATCACAGCAAGGATGGCCGGAAGGTAGCCAAAGAGCTCAAAGCTTACTCAAAGGTTTTTGATGTCCTAAAACTCATACCAGGCGTGGAGCCGTGGGCGTCCCTGGTTAAGTCGGTAATGGATGCTGCAGGCGATGCCAGTGAAGCCGTTGCAGAGTACAAATCGCCTGACCTTGAGGAGCAAAAGGAGCGAGTTGAGGCTGCGCTTAGGAGCTTTGATCGCCCTGTCATAGTTTTCATCGATGATGTCGACCGTCTTTTCCCTGCTGAAGTATTTGAGATGATCAGAATCATCAAAGCAGTCGGGGGACTGCCAAGGGTCGGATATGTCGTGGCTTGGGATTCCGCATACGTTACTGCAGCTCTCTCAAGCGTTAAGGTTCCTCAATCGAGCTCGTACCTGGACAAGATCGTTCAAGTCAGGATGCCGCTGCCAAACCTGTCCTTGAGCGCCCGGTCAAAGCTGTTTGACTCGGCTGTCGGGAGTCTTGATCCGAAGGCGATCCAAACTTACTTCGAGGGGCAAACCAAGCGGCTGGGCTTCCTGTATCAACTGGGGTTACGGGACTTGTTGGAGCAGCCCCGAGATCTTGCCCGGGTATTCAATGCTGTGCGAATGATTGAGCCCCTTCTACGGGGTGAGATTGTGTTTGCTGACATCCTTGGGCTAGCTGCGTTGTCGGTGAAAGCTCCGCAGGTGTATGAGCTGTTGAGGATTAAGCCACAGCTGTTCGTGGGGCGTCTGCCAAGTGAGATTGGGCCTGGTGATTCTACAAAGCTTGTCGCTGACGGCTCAGCTGAGCGAGCAACTGCATATGCACACGGACGCACTGACGCAATTCGTAAAGTCGTTCATTTCCTGTTTCCTGAGGTGGCAGCGGCAGAAGAAGGCTTCTCAATGGGTGACGGTAAGTACACTGATGGAGTGATTTCAGATCCTTCACGGCTACTCTTCGCGCTGCAGTTGGGCATAACAGATGGTGATGTGAGCATCAAGACGGCTCGACAGTATCTAGAAAATCCCGCCCAGCGGGAGAACATAGTTGCTGCTCTCACTCCTGACGTGTGCCATGAATTTATGGACATGCTCGGCCAAATCGGCTCCTCTTTGCCGAGCGATCAACTCGACGATATTTCAAGTGTTTGTGTATCGCTCGCTCGGCTTGTTGATTCTTCCGTTTTTGTAAAGCGTGGAAGACACCGTGATGGGGTCTTTGGAATGAGCCCTGACGACCTCGCCTTGCGACAGATTAAGCTGCTTACAGCTTCCTTTGACTCCATGAGCGCCTCAGCAATCTACACCCAAGTGGCTATTGACCCATACGCACTGAGCTGCGCGGCCGAGTTGCTTCGAGTGAGCTACGTACCGAATCAAAGGAGGTACGACAGCGATCTTTTGCTTGAGCAGGACAACAAGGACGCTGTGATACAAGCCTTTGCTCAAAACGTGCTGAATGCGACAGAGGAGAAGCGATTTTTTGAGGTCAACCTTCCAAGTCGTGTTCTCTGGACACTTGCGCGCCTTGATTCTCAAGCATGCAGGAAAATCTTCCGTATCGTGGAAGCGTCCGAAAAGTCTCTTGATCAGTTCGCTCTCCACTTCCTACGTAACAGTTGGGATTCGAGCAACGGCCAAGCCTACGCCCTGCCAAGTGATGAGGGAGTGACCAAAGCATTTTGCCCACTGAAGACCCTGCGTCAGCATGCTTCCAAGCGACTCGCAGATGAAACACTGGCCTATCCAGCGCGTGCAGCATGGCAATCGGTGCTAGACGGCAAGCCCCTTTATGGCGTGGACGGCACCGACGCAAGCAGATGATTAACTGGGGTTCTTCTCTAGGAAAACCATTAGGTTTCGGCGGTTGCGGAATGATGTTAAATTGCCATTCCTGATACGAGGAATGCCCAAGGAGTGTTTCGTGAGGAATGGTTTGCTGGTTTCTTGTATGGCTCTTTCCCTTACTGGATGTGGAGATGGTGGCGAAGCCTACAGAAAGCAGGCGGAGAGCCTTCGCGGGGACATCAGTTCTCTGCAAGCACAGATTGCAGCTGCGAAAACCAGGATCACTCAGCTCGAACAGGAAAATAAGACTCTCAAAGAGACACCGGCAGTGTTCTTAGCCCAGCTCAGAAAGGCTGTGGATGCCGGGGACGAGACAACCGCGAAAGCAGCCTTGGCATCGTTAACCTCCCGCTACGCCGACTCCGCTGAAGCTGCGATCGGAAATGGCCTTTTGCAAAAAATGGTCAAGGATCGCGAAGCTAAGGAACAAGAAGAGCGCCGACTGGCGGCTCTTGGTATGAAAGCGATCCCGGTCAAAGGCTCGTTCACCGCGGACGACAGCGCCGTCTCACTTCAGTCTGCTCAAGTGGCCGGCCAATGGAGCTTCAACGATCACGGGGATGAGTACGAATACCGCTCGGCTGAGCGCGGCTCTCGGTACATCACCGCGAAGGTGACCTACTCGTCCAAGAGCAAAGATCCCCGTTTGGCCCCTCTGATTGTTTACGCATCAAACGGTGGCGAGCTCAAACGCCTTGGCGTCATGGGCTTTGAGTTCGTTAGCTGGAGCAGCTATGCGACCTTCCTGGGAAACTACCACGACGACGCTAACGATTTTGCTCACAAGGCAAGCATCAGATTCTCAATGGGTCTTCAAGTCCCTAATGAAGCGATCATTAAACCCCTGTACATCGTTGCCTCGTCTTCAGGTTGCGCTGATCGTAGCTCGGATCGATTCGGTAATCCGCCCGTGAGCTACTCGACCTATAGCTGTGACCAAGCTGCTCCCGCTGTGCTCCGGGCAAGCGATTTCAAAGAAGGCCGGTTCGGCATCGTTAAGCGCATCGATTGATACTGAGATAGGACTCTCTACATGAAGAAGGCTTTTATTGCAGCGGGCATCGCCCTGCTCTGCTTGGTCATCTACACCCAGATTACGATTTTCTCAGTACCGCCAATTGGAGCGGTACCAGAAGGGAGGACAGTCATCATGCTTCGTCTCAACAAGACGAATTTCATCGATAGCGCTGATGCGATGTGCGTTCGTATTCAGGGCTATGTGAACCTGCTTTGCCGCGGTATGACGATGGGGGCTGTGGTGAACGCTACCACCATCATTGCGCGTCTGCCCTACTCCGAGACCATCTACAAGATCAGTACTGGTGGCAACACCTACGATCGATAATCGGGCTGTGCAGGCTTGTACTATCAGGCCTGCTAGATCCACAAGGATGTTCACTGCTGCTCATCGATTAAGTGATACCAGTCAGCGTAGGGCGTGTTGATCGCCTTGTGGCGGTTGTAGTCCGGGCTACCGTCATCCCACCACACCGGGCCCCTTTCCCCTAGTGCGAATTTCGCCTCATCCACCGCTGCTCGAGCAGCATGCAGCTTGTCTTTGTCGTCCAGTGCTTTGGCTTCCTTCACGGCTCGCCGTGCTTCCATCAGATCATGCACCAGGCGTTGACGGTTCTCATAAGAAATTAAGGGCTTGCTGCAACGCCTTAGCCGACCTTTGACTACGAAATATCGACCATCTGGTGTTGTTGGATGCATGGCGCAGATCTCGTGAACTGATACCTCACAGTCAACCAAAGCGCGCCCTAGGCCGCAAAGAGTACTTTGCTAGTCGAACGCCCAGTCGAAGAGCAACAACGAGCCCGCTGCGCGGATAGCGCGATCCATGCGTGCGACAAAGAGGCCCGACCTGAACTGCTGATTACGCTCTAGCCCGCGGAATTGGTAATGGCGGAGTAAGGCATCTCGATTAGTGTGATTGAGGTCAAACGTGCTTTGTTCTGGGGGCGAGCGGCGAATACTGTGAGTCGAAAGACCCGTGCTTTATTTGCAAATATCACAAGCCAATCCAAATTAGCTATAAGGCTTATTTAGTAGAGCTATAAGAATTATTTAAAAGCCTTGACAATTAATTGCCACCGAAAATTCTAAGTTAACCACCTTGATTTAGTGCCAAGCCACGTCTAGCCTCAAGAAAAATATGAGCGAGGTGAACCATGACGAAGCAAAAAGATGATGCTTCTCAAGGAGGAGAATCGACTTGGCAGGAGGGGCTGAAAAAAGATGGAATACTTTTCCAGTGGAGTGTCGGGGCAGACAAATCGCTGAATAACGCTGATCAGTCCCCAATACAAATTCCCATCCCATCAACTGCTGCTGAGGATGTAACCGCGGATCGAATCCAGCGAAGTTTTCGCGTTGGGATCGATTGGGTGAAAATGCTAAAAACCGTATTTGATTGTAAGAATAGCACTGGCTTTGAATATATTAGACTACCGATTGAAAAAGAACTTAAAGCGACCTTCAACAATCGTGGCGATATAAATTTATCCTCAATAAAAGACATTGCTAAAGAAGCAGGATTCGCCACAAACGTTGTTAAAGATGAATTCAAGTTTGGCAAGTGGCTGGTCAAGCCTAAGAAAGATTTAAAATTTCAATACACTGATTTTACCACGGTAGATAATTATCTTAGCATGTGGCGAGAAAAAGTTGATCGCGTGGATTTGCCACTCGATACAATCTGTTCGATTGAATTCCACGACTTTTTTGCAAGCGAGATTGCAGCCCGCTATGAACAGGTGAGATCAGAAGTTGACTCTACTTCAATCTTAGTTGGGAAAGTTGATGATCTTCTGAAGGATTCGGTTACGACCAACGGCCTTGATAGCACTTACAGGACTGCTCTTCGTCGAGCCATGGATATGAAAGTTTCATTTCATGAGGCCAAAGCTCGTATGAGAGAGCTTCAACAGAAGGCAGAAGCTCTTGGGTACAGATTAGATCCCCTATCAGGCGACTTAATCAAAGCGACAAATATTTCTTCGAGCTTTATACCTTCTCACCATAGAACCAAGCTGGAATTAATAGATGATCTCGGCATCGGCAGGGAAATCGCCAATCTAACTAATGAGCGCCCTTCAGCACTTCGCCCTCTTCCAGACTGGCAGGAAACAAAATTTTCGCACGAGCAGGCTCTTAATAAAACCCTAGGAATAAAGTCCGGATTATTTGAAAGAATCTCTAATGAATACATCACAACAACTGGCCACAATCTGGATGATGTTTTAAGAAACCTTGACCCCTACTTGCCCGACTCTATATTTGGTACAATTACCCTTCCCATATACGACATGGGTGTAAATACGGGAGAAAAATTAACTCGCGCTGTATCGGCGTTTAGACCGCACCCAGGACGCATGCCAATAAGATTACCCGAACTTTTCATCGAAGAAAAGTACAGGCTGGTACTACGGTATAGCGGGGTTGCAACGGGAGAAGTAGTGGAGAGCGTTACACTTGCTCCTGGAGAGGAAAGAACTATAGTAATCGAGCGATCCACAGTATCCGAGCGAGAAACAAAAACCTCTGCGACATCTTCTCTTGATATAGCAAGTGAAGCAAGGAGTGAACTAATTTCAGAGTTGGAATCAGAGTCTAGACGTTCAAGGGATGCGTCGCATTCATCTAAATGGAGTGCTTCTGCAAACGGCGGAGTTAACTTTGGCATCTGGAATGCCGGGGGAGAAACGTCAGGCGGGCAGACTTGGAATGAAACAACAAATGATTTTGCGAAGCGAGTTTCCAAATTAACTCAAAAGGCATCAAGCTCTCTGACAGCTCGTACGAGATACGAGGTTTCAAGCACCGCCAGCTTCAAAGCCACCACTTCAACTAGGGAAGCAACAACAATAAATCTGAAGAATATAAACCAAGGATGCGCACTTACTCTTTTCTTGCACCAGCTCACTAATCGTTATTCTCAAGAGCTCTTCCTTGTAGACCTATCAATTACTGTTCTGCCAGCTGCAGAGACTTTGCTGTGCTCTGAAATGTCATTGCCGCGTCAATTTTCTCTTTCTGATGTAATTGGCGTGCTGAAAGCGATGAGCGTGGAAAGCTTGCCAATTCGTTTTAAGACAACAAAAGAGGCGGAGCTTGAAGCATACTACAAAGAAGTTCTTAATCAAATAGCCTCCCTATTGAAGTCTTACGACCTAAAAACTGACGACGAAAACGTTAAAGCAGACGATCTATTAGATGAAATATTAAACAGCGTGCCAGGAATCAAGTCAATTGAGATTGCCGAGAAGAACTTAAAGCGACTAGCACCAAAATCCGTTAATTACCTGCAGAGTTCAGGATGGGTGGATGGCCCTTGCGCTGGCTTACTCATGACCACTTACTCATCTCCTTCCACTGCACTAGAGGACTACACCAATAAGTTACGCGAAGCTGAACTAGAAAAACGGAGAGCTGACACAAAAGAGGTTCTTGCTAGGGCAGCGCAAATTGAAGCTGTTGGTGATAGCTTACGACCAGCACCGCCAGATCTGGTTGCAATAGTTAAAAATGGTGGCGATCTAAAGTCTGCAAAAATCAGCTTTGTTGGCAGCGTCCGACAAGGGAAATGGATTGTGGTTGTTGACTCGATTGCGCGCCATCACTTTGAGGCGGATCCAACGATCCTTGAGTATTTAATTAATTTTACAACTGATCAAGATTGGCTTAGCGAAAACAATAACAACCTCGGCTTTCTTATTCACGAGCCATCAAGGCTTCATATTCCCTTTGTGGTGTGATATGAATGATGAAAACCTGATTTGCGTTTCGGATAAGTTGATATCACCTGCTGGTCTAGACCCCCAAGAGGATTCTGAGCCAATGTATTTATTGGAGGCTGCGGTAAGCGACGCACCAGGACAAGTATTGGAAATACCTGACATCCCTATAGAAGCACTCATACATTATCTGTCAAGGTTCAAAGATGACATTTCTGATCCTCTTGCCCTTGCAAGCGGCGTTATCAAGGCTGAGGTATTAGGAAGCCATACGGCAATTAGAGGGGTTGCAGAAACTCTGCGACGAGACTTGGTATATGCTATAGGGCTATACGAAAAAGCAGGAAAAAAAGTCACGCCGGAAATTAGAAATTTTGTGCAAAATGCACAAAATTCGGCTAAAAACTCCTTATCAAACATCCGCATCAATACACGCTCTTTTAGACTCATGACTCAAAAAGGCATTTCACTTCAATTTGGTGCATCATCAAATCCATGGGCAAAAAATCTTCGAGGGCGCATTGAGAAGGTACCAGTAAGCTTGTACTCACTTACTGACTTATTTAAAGATCCTTCAATAGCGGCAAACAAACAGACATACTATCGAAACGCGGATAAAATCTTGATTGCCCCAAAGTCTCTATCACGGGCTTTTGACGCCTTTGGACGAATTCTAATAGTCGCTGAAATTGCACCAATAGTGTATGACATTTACACATCAGCTACAGACAAGGATTATGAAGCGGCATTTGATAAATTTATTAATGGCATGGCGAAAGTTGGCTCCGGAATTATTGGAAACGCAGTAACTAATGCGGGTTTTGGCATGTGCGTTGAAGCAGGAGTTTCTGTTACAGTTTTGGCGTCCCCTGCAGTTGGCCTTCCATTTACAATAGCTTGTGGGGTAGGGGCGGTAGCAGCTGGAATGTACATAGGGAAACAAATCGAAAAACTACCGGTAAAGCTTTCTCCTGTACCAAATCTAGATCGAGGTTTAGAACTACGAAACCCCTAGATAGCTGACAACTTTAATGCTGACGGCGCATCATAATGGACAAGTGCTAGTAGGTCTCGTGAAGGCAAGGCAAGGTAACTAATCTGGGTATCCGCATTACAGTTACTTTTATATCAGCTAAATTACAGTAATTGTCGAAATAGAGAAGCAGTAAATCTGGCTGCAATACCAAGAAGTGTAGCCCACTGCATTTTATTTGCCAGCGGTTCATTGCTGCCGCCCACCTATAGCCGCAATGAACCGAGGATTACAGCTGCGCCTCTGTCGAACGTAATTGCAACGTCATATCGACGCCAATAGTCACAGCAGCACCTGCTCACCGGAATTATTGTGAGACTGGGGCGACAACGACTCAGAGCTACAAGAAATAAGGTAATGGCAATTGGGGATATGGAGTTAGCACAGGTGCCTTACAGCGACTGCTATTATCTTCAAGTAGATGACCTCTAGCGCTACCAGAACCGGTACGTTGGGATGCTCGGGGTGTTTTCAACAAATGAGTCCGAGTTCGGTTAGCGCCTTTAGTCCGTCAATGTTGACCGTTAGAGCGATTTCCGATGCTTTCCAAGTGGATTTCTCGTATCTGAAGATTTCCCCAGATCGGAAAGGATTTCTCCAGCAAGTGGAAAATCCGTCCTGCCTACGTCACAACGATGAGACCGACCGGGTTCCGCAACCCAGTCTCGTCCCCTACTATTCATCTTGAATGGCTAATGAGCGGTACCATCCAGCGTAAGGCGTGTTAATTGCCTTGTGGCGGTTGTAGTCCGGGCTACCGTCATCCCACCACACCGGGCCCCTCTCCCCTAGTGCCACTTTCGCCAAGGCCACTGCTGCTCGAGCGGCATGCAGCTTGTCTTCATCATCCAGTGCTTTGGCTTCCTTCACGACTCGCCGTGCTTCCATCAAGTCGTGCACCAGGTGCTGACGCTCTTCAACAGGCAGCGCGGGGTTGCTGCAGCGCCAGAGCTGACCTTTGACTACGAAGTAGCGACCGTCTGGTGTTGTTGGATGCATAGCGCATATTCCATGGGCTGATACCTTACTGACAACCAAGTCCCGCCATACGTTGTATGAGGATCTTTGCCGAGCGGAAAGCCCGGTCGGAGAAACAGCAACCAGCCCGCTTCGCGGAAAGCGCGACCCTTTGACCGCGCCCTGCTTTTAGTGTGGTGGGCGCACTCAATAATCAGAGTAAAAGTTTCTTTCTACTATCCTTCCGTATCACCGTTCTGCTTGGTACTCCACCTCCAACACAAACGATCATCATTATCCATAACAAACAATCCAGACCAGATGGCAAACCAAAACTGGACGGTTACTAGGGGGGCTGATCCCATCAACCATCCAAATCCTTGTAGCAGCGCTTGCATTAGTGACTTGCGATACGGAGAGGTCGTGCGAGGAGTATATACTCTAACCCTCGGAAGGCCGAACCCCCAACGCCAGTAGGTGCTCAGCTCATGCTTCGCAAACTTTATTGAATTACAATTCCACCAATATCTCCAACGGTACGACCAATCATCACTAAATAACCAGCTGTGTGTGAGATAGGATCGCACTGAGTCAAATGCCCTCACCTTTTCACCTGAACTAAGTTTCACCTCGCACTGGAGAATCCTGAAGTCTTCCACTGTGAAGCTAATGCAATCACCTGGAGAGTCTACATATTGCATCATGGGGATGTTTGTAAGACTACAAACCACCGGTGTGGTGTCAACATTGCAAAGAGATATTCGTTGCTGATACTTAACCCCCAGGCCTCGAGCTTCGTAGAAGACCTCCACTCCTGCCACAGTCTCCCCCGTTGCACGTAGCGCAAGCTTCCCCACGCGTGATTTAGGATAGGTTGGCTGTGCCAAATTAACTGAATATTCTAGGTGATCACCTAAGGCGTCCCAATGCGAGCCCAATCTGTGGTTTGAGCTCCATCGCTCGTGGGATCTAGAATACGTCTCATACAACAGCCCCCTGGTCACGCGCCCCCAAACCCAAGAAGCAATTTTTGCAACAAAATTAAAGGGGATTGGTATATCCAAACTAACTCCTTAACCTTTGGCAATGCAGTAGAGATTCCGCTGAAGAAGCCCAACAGTACCGGCACTTCAACCCATCCAGGTCATTGACTAGGTTGGAGACCTTCATCCGTCAACGATCACGGCCAGTCTGGTCTGGCTTCGTCATAACGCTCGTTACGCCGAGTGGTACTAATGTTCTGGTGGTGATCTTAGCGAGAGGAACTGGATGCATCAACAGTATCTGTATGTATCAACAGTATCTAGGCGGATCGGTAGCTCCTCCTCAGAGCAAGACCAAGCTGGCCGCATGGTCTTCGAGACGATCGGATGTGCCAGGAGAGCTGGGTATGAATTTAGACGAATACGGTGACACTCTCCCAGGCGCGCTGACGGCCCGCCAAGTCTGCCAGGTGCTGCGAGAGGTCGTGCTCGGACGCCGGACAATGACCAAGGTTGGCAGTCAGTCGTGGGCGCAGCTGTACGCCTGCCACTTCGAAGTCGATGTAGAGGGATGGCGGATCACGATCTACAACGACTGTCATGAGCTGGACTACTGCGAGCGGTGCGTGAGCCCGGAGGGAAAGCGCTGGGATTTCGACCTAGGTGATCGGCTGTCGACTTGGGAGTATCAAACCCTGGAGCGGATGTTGAAAGCCCTATAGAGCGATGTCGATTCTCGCGCCACTGGATGGTCACGCCCTCTGGCTGCAAGGCTGCCGCCGAGCGGACAATACAATCGCCCGAAAGTGTACTTCGCTCAGCTTTCATCTCCTTCCGCTCTAGCTCAAATGCGGCTCGTTCATGTGCCAAAGCTTCGTTCCCCTCCTCCAGCAATCGATCAGGCATTTTGAGGACGCTGCAGCACCGGGCAGTACGATCATGAAGATATCCGGGCAACCACCAGCGGCTGCCCAGGCCGGAGCTCAGCCCCGAGCGTTGGAGTACGCAGGGCCACCGCGCAGGCCGGTGTGCTCCTCCACCGCACCGGTGCCATCCAGGTAACCATGCTTGCGCAAGTCAGGCATGAGCACCGCAGCCAGCAGGGTAATGGCGCTCATGGCCGCCACGTAGTAGTAGAAATACGACTCTACCCCTGCGCCGCGCAACGACAGCGCCACGTACTCGGCCGTGCCGCCACACAGCGCATTGCCCAGTGCATAAGGCAAACCTACCCCCAGTGCGCGCACGGTGGCGGGGTACAGGTCAGCCTTGAGCACGCCGGTCACCGGCGTATAGAACGCTGCAATCAGCAGCCCGAGCATGACCAACGCGAAGGCTTCGTACGGGTTACTGACGCTCTTCAGGCCCGTGAGCAACGGCACGATCAACAGGCTCGACAGCAGGCCGAAGGCAATCATGCTGTTACGCGAGCCGATCCGGTCGGCCATCATCCCGAACACCGGCTGCAGGCACATGAACACCACCAGGGCGGCTGTCATGATGAAGCTGACTGTCGAGGGGTCGAAGCCGGCCGACACCACCAAGTACTTCTGCATGTAGGTGGAGAAGGTGTAGAAATGCAGCGAGCAACCGGCCGTGATGGCAATGGTCAGCAGCACGGCTTTCTTGTGTTTCATCAGTGCCTTGATCGAGCCGGCTTCCTTGTGTTTGGCGCCCTGGGCATGGGCGGTTTCAAGCATCGAGCGGCGCAGGTACACCACTACCAGCGCGCTGACCGCACCGATGAAGAACGGAATCCGCCAGCCCCAGGCCTTGAGCTCCTCGATTGGCAGCACATTTTGCAGCACCACCACCGTCAGCAGCGCGAGCAACTGGCCGGCGATGATGGTGAAGTACTGGAACGAGCCAAAGAAGCAGCGCTTGCCCTTGCGGGAAATTTCGCTGATGTAGGTGGCCCCGGTGCCGTATTCAGCACCGACCGAGAGCCCCTGCATCAAGCGGGCTACCAGCAGCAGCACCGGAGCTGCCATGCCGATGGACTCATAAGTGGGCAGTACGGCGATCATCAGCGAGCCGCCACACATCAGGAACACAGAGATGATCATGGAGAACTTGCGACCACGGGTGTCGGCCAGGTAGCCGAAGATCCACCCGCCTAACGGGCGCATGAAGAAGCCCACGGCGAAGATTCCGGCGGTCGCCAGCAACTGCGTGGTCTGGTCGCCCTGGGGGAAGAACAGGGCCGCGAAATAAATCGAGGTGTACGCATAAATGAAGAAGTCGTACCACTCCACCAGGTTGCCGGAGCAGGCACCGAGTATGGCGCGGATCCGTTGGCGGTTGGTCAGGTTGCGGATATCAGGCGCAGCGGGATTGTTATTGTTGGCGTGCATGGGGTAACTCCAGATCTAAGGCAAACGTAAGGCAGGAACGACAGCGTCGGTTTACGTTCGATTGATCGGTTTGGAGTCGCGATGGGAAAAAGCGGGCGGCAAAACGCGAGGCGATGAAACGCGCATCATGGGGGGTACCTTCTGGGATCTATTATTTTACAAGTCAGCGAAAGCGCACTGACTTTTATTCCCGAGCAAAGCTACGCCCTCACCTGGATAGCGGCCAGACCCGCTCCCCTCTAGCAGTTATGCCTCAATTGAATAGCTGGCTGCGTCAGAGCATATGCCCAGCCCAGATACCTTCGGCCACCAGCTCCGAGGCAATGTCGACGAAAGTCTGGCCGACATAGCGGGTAGCCGGGCTCACCTGGCGATCGGCCGGCAGCACCAGCACCAGTTTTCGCATGGGCGTAGGGTCTACCAGCGGTGCCGCGCATAGCGTGCCGTCGTTCAAGCGCGAGTAGATCGAGGCCAAGGGTAACGCGGTGTAACCAAAGCCATTGCGCACAAGGTCGATCATCGCGCCGAATGAATCCGCCTCGACGCTAGTGGTGATCTTGAAGCCGCGCTCCAGGGCACATTGGTCCATGATCTTGCGCAGTCCATGGCGGGGGCTGGGCAAGACCATCGGTTCACTGGCCAGCTGGGCGAAAGGGATCGCCGTGTCGAGGGTCAGCCCCGAATCGGGAGGGCCCACCAACACGAGGTTTTCCATCATCACCGGTTCGATGCGCAGGGTATGCAGCGGCTGCGGATCGTAGGAGATGGCCAATTCCAGTTCGCCCCGCTGTAACCAGTCCAGCAGATAGCCGCTGAAGGCTGATGAAAAGCGGATGGAGAGGTCCGGGTGGGTATCGCAGATGCGCTTGACCAGCGGCACGGTGACGATCTCGGCGATCGTCGGCGTGGTACCGATGGCGACCATGCCGCGAAAGGCCGCGCGCCCGCCAGCGACCGAAGTACGAATAGACTCCAGCTCGTTCATGATGCGGGTGGCCCGCTCAAGCACCTCGAGCCCCGCCGCGGTGATTTCCATCCCACGGCCATGGCGCTCGAACAGGTAAACGCCCAGCTCCTTTTCCAACTGCCGAATCTGCCGGCTCAACGCCGGTTGCGCGACATGCAGCCGGTCCGACGCCTTGCTCAAGCTGCCCAGCTCAGCCACGTGGATCAGGGTTTTGAGTTGCGTTACGTCCATCGGTCAACCACTGGCAAGGAAAGGAGCGCCTCTGAAACGGCGTGTTTGACAGTCTAAAGACAGCCTCGGGCGCCAGCTATAGAATTTGAGCATAGCAGCTAGAACCCCATGAAAACCCCTCGGGCTGGCCACACACGTGTGGCCGCACGGATGAATGCCCTGTTCCACCCGCTGCAATCGCCCGCAGGCCTCAAGTGTCAGCCAAGCGCCGACCTCAAGCTGTTGAACGCTCTACCTCCGGGTCAGTGGCGCGTGGGCTCGCCGGCTGTGCGTCCGGTTCCTGCAGTTCCCCTTCCCACTTGGCCACTACCGCAGTGGCGATCGAGTTACCCACGGCATTGGTGGCCGAACGCCCCATGTCGAGGAAGGTGTCGATCCCAAGGATCAACAGCAGCCCCGCTTCAGGAATATCGAACTGCACCAGGGTTGCGGCAATCACTACCAACGATGCCCGAGGCACCCCGGCGAGCCCCTTGGAGGTCAGCATCAAGGTCAGCAGCATGAGGATTTGCGTGCCGAGGGTCATCTCGATTCCGTACGCCTGGGCAATGAACAGCACGGCAAAGGTGCAGTACATCATCGAGCCGTCGAGGTTGAAGGAGTAACCCATGGGCATCACGAAGCTGGAAATCTTGCGGCTGACCCCAAAGCGGTCCAGCGCCGCGAGGAGTTTCGGATAGGCCGATTCGGAACTGGCTGTGGCGAACGCCAGCAGAAACGCCTCCTTGATGAGTGCCAGCAAGCCGAACACCCGCCGGCCCAGGAACATCGCCCCGGCCAGCACCAGCAACACCCACAATAAGACCAAGCCCAGATAGAAGTCGCGCATGAACACGGCGAACGTGGCCAGGATCGACAAGCCATTGACTGCCACCGTGGCAGCCATGGCCGCCATGACAGCCAAGGGCGCCAGCTTCATGACGTA
Organism: Pseudomonas sp. NBRC 111139; assembly: GCF_001753955.1. Classification (NCBI taxonomy): domain Bacteria; kingdom Pseudomonadati; phylum Pseudomonadota; class Gammaproteobacteria; order Pseudomonadales; family Pseudomonadaceae; genus Pseudomonas; species Pseudomonas sp. NBRC 111139. The sequence goes on along the minus strand of NZ_BCBP01000029.1, from coordinate 94,657 downwards.
GCCAGTGATCAGCAGCATGGCCTGCGCCAGTTCATCGGTCAGGCGTACCAGGCCCTTGGCTTTTTCCCCCAGCGCCGCCAGGGCGACCCCAAAGAACAGTGAGAACACCACGATTTGCAGGATCTCGTTGTTGGCCAAGGCCTCGGCGAACGACCTGGGTACCAAGTGGGTGACAAAGGCCTTGAGGGTAAAGGCCGAGGTCTGCAGCGAAGTGGTTTCACTGACGTCCGGCAAGGGCAGCGCCAGATGCAGCCCCGGCTGCAGGATATTGGCCATCATCAGACCGACCGCCAGCGACAGCAGCGAGGCCGTCAAGAACCATATCATGGCCTTGCCGAACACCCGGCCTACTGCACCGGCATCGCCCATGTGAGCGATGCCCACCACCAGGGTGGAAAACACCAGAGGCCCGATCAGCATCTTGATTAGCCTCAGGAACACGTCCGAGATCACCGAAATGTAACCGGCAGTATGGGCAGCAGCGGCTTTGTCCGGGCTGGTGAGAAAAATGACGTAGCCGATCACCACGCCGAGGAACATGGCCAGCAGTATCCAGCCCGCCAACGGTAATTTGAGTCTCATTGAGCACCTGTATTCAAGCAATAGGATCCGTCACCGCCTGAGCAGTGCATTACGGAACGAAGTAGGACAGTGCAAGGTGCCGGAACCGGCAGGGCGAGGATGGCGTATCGGCCAATGGCGGCTCAGCAGTGAGCCACCCGGCGAGTGTGCGCAGGTAACGAAGCATCATGGACAACCCTCGATCTTATTGTTGTTTTGATTCGACAGCGGCACGGCCGCAACCGAGTGGACAACCTAACGTCTTCGCCTGCGGCCCATAAGCACTGCATGTGTCTATCAGCTATGCCCGCTTTCTATAGAGGCAACCTCTCCTGCGCGAGCCATGCCTGACTTTATGCGGCAGCTGGTCGCGCCGAACGCTGACCCGCCATCCCACGGGCCAACCTATGCCGACCCGGCATATCTCAAAGAAAAAAACGGTAGTCGTCGTGCACAGCAACTCCCCCCATCATGTGGAAAAACAAAAGCAGCACTGCCGGGAGATACCCATGTCATCGCAAGAAGCTGAACAGAACTGGCAAGAGGACGTGTTCCGTGTCCTTAAGGCCCACGACGTCAAACACGTCGTGTTCGTCCCGGATGCCGGCCACTCGGCAGCCATCCGCATGTCCTACGCCGACCCTGATATCAAGGCCGTTGTGCTCACCACCGAAGAAGAAGGCATCGGTTACCTGGCCGGCGCCTGGCTGGGCGGAGAGCGCGGCGCTCTGCTGATGCAGTCAAGCGGCGTCGGTAACTGCATCAACACCCTTGCCCTGCAGAACTGCGCCGGTTTTCCACTCTTGATGGTGGTGACCATGCGCGGCGACTGGGCGGAGTTCAATGCCTGGCAGAACCCCATGGGCCAAGCCACCGAAGCCTCTCTAAACCTGATGAAGGTGATGACTTGGCGCGCTGACAAGCCTGAGGATGTGGCGCCCCTTCTCCATGGTGCCGCCACCATGGCCTTCAATGGCGATGCCGCCACTGCCCTGCTGCTTGGCCAGCGTCTGATCGGAGAAAAGAAATGGGTCAAGTAAGCGCCAACCACGTGCTCTGCCGCCGTGAAGTCGTCCGTACCCTGCTCGCCGATCGCAACGATGTGCTTGTGGTCACAGGCCTAGGCTCGGCCTCCTATGATGTGATGGCCGCGGGCGATCACGACAACAACTACTACCTCTGGGCCGCCATGGGCAGCGCCATCACCGTGGGTCTGGGCCTTGCCAATGCCCAGCCAGACAAAAGCGTGGTGGTGGTCACCGGTGACGGCGAACTGCTGATGGGCTTTGGCGCCCTGGCCACGGTTGCTCTGCAGCAACCCAAGAACCTGACCATTGTGGTGCTGGATAACGGCCACTTCGGTGAGACCGGCATGCAGGTCAGCCACGCCGGGTTCGGCATTCAGTTGGACCAGGTCGCCGAGACCTGCGGTTTTTCCTGGACTCAGGAAATTCGTGAAATGGACGGCGTGCATGCCTTGCGCGAGCGTTTCGCCACCCGTGATGGCGTCAAGCTGGCGACGGTGAAGATCAAGGCCGAGAACCCGCCCCGCGTATTGCCGCCGCGCGATGGCCATTACATCAAAAACCGCTTCCGCGCTGCCCTGGGCTTCCAGCCCATCTGACCGTGTTAAAGGGCCGGCCGGCGGCCGAACCACGATGACGCTGCCGGCCCGGTCCACCTTGGAGAATGATGATGAACGACAACAACAACGAAGAACTCAACGCCATTCGTGAGGGTGTGCGTGCCCTGTGTGGCGACTTCCCCGCCGAGTACTGGCGCAAGATCGACGAGGAAAAGGGCTTCCCTGAAGCCTTCGTCAAGGCCATGACCGACGAGGGTTGGCTGTCGGCGATGATTCCCGAGGAGTTCGGCGGTTCCGGCCTGGGCCTGGCCGAGGCTTCTGTAATTCTCGAAGAGGTCAATGCCTGCGGCGGCAACTCCGGCACCATCCACGGCCAGATGTACAACATGTTCACCTTGCTGCGTAACGGCAGCGACGAGCAGAAGCGCTATTACCTGCCCAAACTGGCCAGCGGCGAACTGCGCCTGCAATCGATGGCCGTGACCGAGCCGTCCACCGGCACCGACACCACCAAGATCAAGACCACCGCAGTTCGCCAGGGCGACAAGTATGTGGTCAATGGTCAGAAGGTGTGGATCTCGCGTGTGCAGCACTCCGATCTGATGATCCTGCTTGCACGCACCACCCCGCTCGCCGAGGTAACGAAAAAGGTCGATGGCATGTCGATTTTCCTGGTCGACTTGCGCGAGGCCATCGGCAACGGCCTGACCGTGCAGCCGATCGCCAACCTGGTGAACCACGAGACCAACGAGCTGTTCTTCGACAACCTGGAAATCCCAGCCAGTAGTTTGATTGGTGAAGAAGGCAAGGGCTTCCGCTACATCCTCGACGGCCTCAACGCAGAGCGCACCCTGATTGCCGCCGAATGCATCGGCGATGGCCGCTGGTTTGTCGAGAAAGCCAGCCAGTACGCCCGTGACCGTGAGGTGTTCGGCCGGCCGATCGGCAAGAACCAGGGCGTGCAGTTCCCCATCGCTGAAGCCCACATCGAGATCGAAGCCGCCGACCTGATGCGCTGGCGCGCCTGTGCCGAATACGACAGCGGGCGCAACGCCGGGGCAGCCGCCAACATGGCCAAGTACCTCGCCGCCAAGGCCAGCTGGGAGGCGGCCAACGCCTGCCTGCAGACCCACGGCGGCTTCGGCTTTGCCAACGAATACGACGTCGAGCGCAAGTTCCGCGAAACCCGTCTGTACCAGGTCGCGCCGATCTCGACCAACCTGATCCTGTCCTACGTGGCCGAACACCTCCTGGAGTTGCCACGTTCGTTCTGATCCGGACCGCCCCCGTTAACCACGGGGGCCTGCCATAACAAGAGAGACAACCAGCATGAGCCAGCCCATCCGCCCCCTTGACGGCATTACCGTCATCAGCCTCGAACACGCGATCGCGGCGCCCTTCTGCACCCGCCAGTTGGCCGACCTGGGCGCCCGGGTCATCAAGGTGGAGCGCCCCGGCAGTGGCGACTTCGCCCGGGGCTACGACCAGCGGGTCAACGGTCTGGCATCGCATTTCGTGTGGACCAACCGGTCGAAAGAAAGTCTCGCCCTGGACCTCAAGCAGGAAATCGCTGGCGATATTCTTGACCAACTGCTAGAGCAGGCCGATGTGTTGGTGCAGAACCTGGCACCGGGTGCGGCCGCACGCCTGGGACTGAGCTTCGAGGCGCTGCACGCGCGATTCCCACGGCTGATCGTCTGCGATATCTCCGGCTATGGCGCGGGCGGCCCTTATGAACAGAAAAAAGCCTACGACCTGCTGATCCAGAGCGAAGGCGGCTTCCTGTCGGTCACCGGTGGGCCGGGCGAAGACGGGATGGCCAAGGCCGGCAACTCGATCGCTGATATCGCCGCTGGCATGTATGCCTATACCGGTATCCTTTCGGCGGTCCTACTGCGGGAAAAGACCGGCATCGGCAGCCAAGTGGAAGTGTCCATGCTCGAGGCCTTGGTGGAGTGGATGAACTACCCGCTCTACTACGCCTACGAAGGTGCCGCACCACCGCCACGTGCCGGCGCGGCGCACGCCACCATCTATCCGTACGGCCCCTTCCCGGTGGGCGATGGCAGCACCGTCATGCTTGGCCTGCAGAACGAGCGGGAGTGGCAGCTGTTCTGCGAACAGGTGCTGCAGCAACCAGAACTGGCCAGTGACGAGCGCTTCAGTGCCAACTTCAAGCGCGTGACCAACCGCGATGCGCTGCGCGGACTGATCGTCGAGACCTTCGCTGCGCTGGACTTCGACACGGTAATCGAGCGCCTCGATGGGGCCAGCATCGCCAATGCCAAGGTCAATGACATGCAGGGTGTCTGGGCCCACCCGCAACTGCAGGCCCGGGACCGCTGGCGTCGCATCGACACCGCCGCCGGATCAGTGCCCAGCCTGCTGCCGCCGGCCACCAGCAACGCCTATGCACCGCGCATGGACCCGGTGCCCGCACTGGGCCAGCACAGCGAAGGCATCCTTGCCGAACTCGGCCTGCCCCAAGAACGTATTCAGCAACTGCGCAATTCAGGGGTCATCTGACCCCGTGTTCCTCATTCGTTGCCATTGCTCAAACACAGAGTATCCCTGCCTATGAAAGTGCTGGTCGCAATCAAACGAGTGGTCGACTACAACGTCAAGGTTCGCGTCAAGGCGGACAACTCCGGCGTCGACCTTGCTAACGTCAAGATGTCCATGAACCCCTTCTGCGAAATCGCCGTGGAAGAAGCCGTGCGCCTGAAGGAAAAAGGCGTTGCGACCGAGATCGTCGTGGTTTCCGTTGGCCCGACCACCGCCCAGGAGCAACTGCGTACCGCCCTGGCCCTGGGTACCGACCGCGCCATCCTGGTCGAAGCCGCTGACGAGCTGAATTCCCTGGCCGTGGCCAAGGCACTGAAAGCCGTTGTCGACAAGGAGCAGCCGCAGTTGGTCATCCTCGGCAAACAGGCCATCGACAGTGACAACAACCAGACCGGCCAGATGCTGGCCGCGCTGACCGGCTACGCCCAAGGCACCTTCGCCTCCAAGGTCGAAGTCGCTGGCGACAAGCTGAACGTCACCCGTGAAATCGACGGCGGCCTGCAGACCGTTTCGCTGAACCTGCCTGCCATCGTCACCACCGACCTGCGCCTGAACGAGCCACGCTACGCGTCGCTGCCGAACATCATGAAGGCCAAGAAGAAGCCGCTGGAAACTGTGACTCCAGACGCGCTGGGCGTTTCCCTCGCCTCCACCAACAAAACCCTGAAAGTTGAAGCCCCGGCAGCCCGCAGCGCTGGCATCAAGATCAAATCGGTAGCCGAACTGGTCGAAAAGCTGAAGAACGAAGCGAAGGTGATCTGATGAGCATTCTGGTAGTTGCTGAACACGACAATCGCATCCTTGCTGGCCCTACCCTGCACACTCTGGCCGCCGCTCGCCAGATCGGCGCTGACATCGTCGTTCTCGTAGCCGGACTGGACGCAGCCGGTGTGGCGTTCGCTGCCGCGCAGTGCGCTGGAGTGACCAAAGTGCTACTGGCTGACGATTTCGCCTACGCCCATCAGCTCCCGGAAAACGTGGCGCCCTTGGTGGCCAACCTGGTTCGCGACTTCAGCCATGTGCTGGCCCCGGCCACCAGCAACGGCAAGAACCTCCTGCCACGGGTAGCTGCGCTGCTGGATGTCGACCAGATCTCCGAGATCATTTCGGTTGAATCCGCTGACACCTTCAAGCGTCCAATCTACGCCGGTAACGCCATTGCCACCGTCCAATCCAGTGCTGCGGTAAAAGTCATCACCGTGCGCTCCACCGGTTTTGAGGCCGTGCCGGCAGAAGGAGGCAGCGCGCCAATCGAGGCCCTGGGTGGCGCTACAGATGCAGGTCTGTCGGCATTTGTCGGCGAAGAACTGGCCAAGTCCGACCGCCCCGAGCTGACCGCCGCCAAGATCGTGGTGTCGGGCGGTCGTGGCATGGGCAACGGTGAAAACTTCAGCCACCTGTATAGCCTGGCCGACAAGCTCGGTGCTGCGGTTGGTGCTTCGCGCGCGGCGGTAGACGCAGGGTTCGTGCCCAACGACATGCAGGTCGGTCAGACTGGCAAGATCGTCGCGCCGCAGTTGTACATCGCCGTGGGTATCTCCGGCGCTATTCAGCACCTGGCCGGCATGAAGGACGCCAAGGTCATTGTCGCGATCAACAAGGATGAAGAAGCACCTATCTTCCAGGTAGCTGATTACGGTTTGGTCGGCGACCTGTTCGAGATCGTACCGGCACTGACTTCGACGCTGTAAAGGACAATAAAAAATGAGTACACCTGCACCCCAAACATGGATTGGCCGTAGCGAGACTGTCCATGACTGCATCAGCCATAACCTGGTCAAGCGTATTGCTGCCACTTTGAGCGAGCCGGCACCCGCCCCTGGGGATGCCCTGCCCGCGCTCTGGCACTGGGCGTTTTTTCAGGAGCCTGTCGAAGCGGCCGGCCTGGGTGGCGACGGCCATCCGGCGCGGGGCGGTTTTCTGCCCCCGGCAGATAACCGCAACCGCATGTGGGCCGGAGGACGACTGGAGTTCATCCGTCCGCTGCGGATCGATGCTCAGGTGTCCCGCCGCTCGACCATCCTCAATGTCGAGGAGAAGCACGGGCGTACCGGCTCCCTGATGTTCGTCACCGTGCAGCATGAATATGTGCAGGACGGGCAGCGAGCACTGCTTGAAGAGCAGGACATCGTCTACCGCGAGCCCTCACCGCCCAAGCTTGGCGGCACAGAGCCGATGCCCCACGGCGATTGGAGCGAAAGCGTGCAACCAGATCCGACGCTACTGTTTCGCTACTCGGCGGTGACCTTCAACGGACATCGCATCCATTACGACTGGCCCTACGTCACTGAAACCGAGGGGTACCCGGGTCTGGTGGTCCACGGCCCACTGATCGCTACCCTGAACCTGCGTGCCTTCGTGCGCGCGAACCCGCAACTGAAGGTCCGCCGCTTCAGCTATCGCGGTGTGCGCCCGCTGATCTGCCCGGATGCGTTCCAAGTCGGCGGGCGGTTGACCGGTGACGGTAAGGCGCAGGTCTGGGCGGGTAATCAGGCCGGTCAGGCGCAGGTTGGCGAAATCGAATTCGCCCAGGGGGCACGCCCATGAACGCCGAGATCGTACGCAGCGCGCTGTTCGTGCCGGCTACCCGCCCAGAGCGCATACCCAAGGCATTGGTCAGTGGCGCAGATCGAGTCATCGTTGACCTTGAGGATGCCGTTGAAGAGGCGCTGAAGGAACAGGCGCGCGACAACCTCGAGCAGTTTCTCAGCGATCAACCCCAGGCCCGAGTGCTTGTGCGCGTCAACGCGCCGGGTCACTGGGCCCATGAGGCCGACCTGGCGCTGTGCCAGCGCCACCCCGGCGTCGTCGGCATTTTGCTGCCCAAGGCGGAAACCGTCGGCCAGATCGAACGCGCACATGCCACCGGCAAGGCGGTGTGGCCGATCATCGAAAGTGCCAAGGGCCTGGCTGCGCTGCCCCTCCTGGCGGCAGCGACAGGCGTCGACCGTCTGTCGTTCGGCAGCCTGGATCTGGGCCTGGACCTCGGGCTGAACGTCGGCAGTGCCGCCGCCGGGCAGGTACTGGACCATGCCCGCTATGCGGTGTTGCTGCACAGCCGTGTCGCCGGACTTGCCGCGCCGCTGGACGGCGTGTTCCCTGCCATTCAGGACACCGACGGGCTGCAGCGTCAGGTGCGCTTCGCCCGGGACATGGGCTTTGCCGGCGCCCTGTGCATTCACCCTGGCCAGGTCAGCGTGATTCACGCCGCGCTCAAGCCTTCGGCTGCCGAGCTGGACTGGGCGCAGCGGGTGGTCGAACACGCTGAAACTGGCGCTGGCGTGTTCACCCTCGATGGCCAGATGGTCGACGCTCCCGTCATCCTGCGCGCCCGCGCCATGCTGCTCCAGGCCGGCTGACGCTCCCGTTATCGCCCCCGGCACCGCATACTCCTTCTGTTCTGACGCGCAGCGGCCTGCGGTACCGGGGGCATCTACCCAGAGAGGTGCCCCATGTGTCTGCTCACTGGCACACCCCGGTCCCGGCGCTACTGCAAACGCCTGCTCTGCCGGCTGCTGGGCGCACTGTCGAGGATGCCGGCCTATGCTTGAAGCCGCCCGTCCCAGCCCCTCCCCCCTGACCCAGGCTGCAACCGAACTGATGGTCGAGATGGGCTACACCGCCATGACCATGAGGAAGCTGGCCCTGCGCGTCGGTATTCTCCCCGGCAGCCTTTACCATCACGTCGATTGCAAACAGGATCTGCTGCTCAATGTCGTGCTCGATATCGTCGAGCGCCGCAAGCAGGCCTGGGCAAACCGCGCCCAACCTCAAGATCTGCATGCTTATGTGCGTTTTGCGCTGGCACGGCAAGTTGCCCTTCCCCAGGAGGAGATGATCCTTCGTCACGAAACCAGGCACCTGCACGGCCGCCACCGGCTCTGGCTGGAGCGGGCAATGGGGCAACTGGCCGAGCCACTGCACCAGGTCATCGAGCGGGGTTGCGCTATCGGTCAGTACTGCGTACGCGACACAGCCCGGGCCGCCGTTGCGCTCCTGGCGATCATCGAGAGCGCCAATAGTCTGCGGGTTGGCAATGCGGCCTTCGAGGAAGGATGGATCGAGCAGCACATCTTGCGTATGTGCAATGCCTTGCTGCAGCCCGGGCAATGCCACGGTTGACGAACTGCCTTCAAGGTGAGTGGAGAATACATGCTCTGGCGGATCAGCACCCGCCAGAGCGTACTGCAAGCGGCACTAGGTATCGCGATGGTCACTGGCCTTCAGCCGTTGCCGGAACACATCAAACGCCTGCGGGTTGACCATACGTGGCCCCGGCTCGCCGCGCAGTACCTGCAGAATCTGCTCAGCCGCCCACGCTCCCATGCGCTTGCGGGCCTCGTGGGTGACGCCTGCGGTGTGATACAGGCCGACTACGTTTTCCAGGCCGAGCAAGGGGTGATCCAATGCCGGCGGCTCCTGGTCCCAAACGTCGATTCCCGCAGCGCCAAGATGGCCGCAGGCCAACGTGTCATACAACGCGGCCTCGTCATGCAAGCCTCCACGTGCGGTATTGATGAACACAGCCCCTTTGCGCATTGCCGCGAAAGCCGACGCGTTCATGAGGTTCAAGGTCGAAGCCAGACGCGGGCAATGCATCGAGACGACATCACTGTGCTGCAACAGGCTCTGCAACGTGCAACTGGCAGCGCCCCGCTGGCCGATCTGTTCCGCGCTCAGCAGGGGATCATGGGCAAGCACCTGCATGCCCAGGGCCTGGGCTATGCGTGCGACACGTGTACCAATTTCACCGATACCGACCAGCCCCAAGGTCTTACCGCACAGCTCGCTACCCATCAAGTCTTCACGAGAAAACCCGCGTTCCCGGCGCAAGCGCCGGTCCGATTCGCTGATACGCCGCGCGCAATCGAGCATCAGCCCAACCGTGGCCTCGGCCACCGATTGGGCGTTGGCGCCAGACTGGTTGACGACCAGGACACCTGCGCGGGTGCAGGCTTCGACATCTACTGTGTCGAAACCGGCGCCATTGGTCGAGACACACAGCAGGTCAGGCAACTGGCACAGCAGCGCCTCGGTCACACACCACGGTCGCGGGAGTTCGTCCCGCGCCGAAGGCACCTGGTACACCTGGCAGCTGCGCAGCGCCTGCAGGATGACGGCAGGCGGCTGGTCACGGGCAACGGTTTGCAGCACGACATCGGGCGAAGCTTCGAGGATCTGGGCCATCACCGGGTGATACCAGACGTCGAAGCGCACGATCTTCTTCCTTTCAGCAATCATGCTCGCCTTGCCTCAGTGGCTGGGGTGGATGGGCAGCGCTTTACGGCCCATGAACTTGCGTACGCCGATGTTCGCTTCGACCTTGCCGTCGCCATCGAGATAACCGTGTTTGCCAAGGTCTGGCATCAGCAGGGCCGACACCAGGGTGATGGCGCCGATGACCGCCACGTACAGGTAAAAGTACTGCTCCATCCCCAAGGACCGGAAGGTCAGCGCCACGTACTCGGCCGATCCGCCGAACATTGCGGCCCCCACGGCGTACGGCAGCCCTACACCCAGGGCGCGCACGGTCGGCGGATAGAAGTCGGCCTTGAGTACACCGGTGACCGGGGTATAGAAGGCTGCGATAAGCAACCCAGCGAGCACGAGCCCAAACGCGGCAAGCGGGTCCTGCACTGTCTTGATCGCGGACAGCAACGGGATAACCAGGAAGGTGGACAGCAGGCCGAACAAGATCATGTTGCGGCGCACGCCGATTTTGTCTGCGAGCAGGCCGAACACCGGCTGCACCAGCATGAAGATCACCAGTGCAGAAGCCATGATGATGCTCACAGTGGGGGCCGGGATACCGACACTCACTACCAGGAACTTCTGCATGTACGCGGTAAAGGTATAGAAGTACAGCGAGCAGCCGATGGTGATGGTAAAGGTCAGCAAAACCGCGCGCCGGTGCTGCATCAGGCCTCGGAGCGAGCCGGACTCCTTGCTCTTCATGCCCGCTTCAGTGGCTGTCTCGCGCATGGTGCGGCGCAGGATGACCACCACGATCGAAGCCAGCGCGCCGATCAGGAACGGTACCCGCCAGCCCCAGGCCTTCAGGTCCTGTTCCGACAGCACCAGTTGCAGTACCGCAACCGTCAGCAGCGCCAGCAGTTGCCCGGCGATGATCGTCATGTACTGGAACGAGCCGTAGAACGAGCGCCGCCCGGCGCGGGATACCTCGCTGATGTAGGTGGCGCCGGTGCCGTACTCGGCGCCTACCGACAACCCTTGCATCAGCCGCGCGATCACCAGCAGCACCGGCGCTGCCACACCCACCGTGGCATACGTGGGCATGACCGCGATCATCAACGAGCCGCCGCACATCATGAACACTGAGATGATCATCGAGATCTTGCGCCCTCGGGTATCGGCGATGTAGCCGAAAATCCAGCCACCCAGTGGACGCATGAAGAAACCGACAGCGAAGATACCGGCCGTGGCCAGCAGTTGGCTGGTCTGGTCGCCAGCTGGGAAGAACAGTGATGCGAAGTAGATCGACGTGTAGGCGTAGATGAAGAAGTCGTACCATTCCACCAAGTTGCCGGAACACACACCCACAATTGCGGTTGTGCGCTCTTTGCGCGTCAACGGACGTGCCGTGCTCATGTCTGCATTCATGATCGCTTACCCTTGTTGTTATTGTTTTTGCCAACTCGGGTACAGCTTTGCATAGCGTCATTTTGGGGGAAGAGGTGCCACAGGTCTAACAGCTATGCCTGCCAGGCATGGCTGTCTAGAACGGGCTTTCTGGGCGTTTCTGCTGTAGATAGCGGCAGACCTCTTCTGCTGCCCGACTCAGGCAGCCTTTGAAAATGTGCCGGGGGCTGCCGCCCAACATTGGTTGCGGATGGCTGACGATAGCCACCCCCCTTCGGTGAGGTTGATGGATGATCGAGCAGCAGGTGGAGCTTGCCCACCGGCCCATCGATTAGCAGCCCTTCACGGTCCAATTGTGACATTGCAATTGTCTCCTCGGTGGCTGCGCTCAAAGGGGCCGGGCCGGCAGTGACCGCATGACCAGCAGCACTAGCACGACATTGACGGCGGCCAAGGCAGCGAGCGTTGCCAGCACCCCCATGGCGCCAAAGTGCTGAAGCAGGTAGCCACCGACCAGCGGCGTCAGCGCCTGACCGATGAGCGAAGGCCGCGACATCTTGCCCATCAGCGCCACATACTGCGCCGGCGGCATCAGCGCAAGGGGCAGCAAACCCCGGACGATGGCCCGCAGGCCGTTGCCGCAGCCGTAGAGCAATAACCCCAGTGCCGTTGCGCCAGGTGCCAGGGCAACCAGTGCCACGCCCACGGCCACTAGCACTGAAGACACTAATGCGGTCCAGATCGGGTGACGTTTGCGGGCGACTATCTGCAGCACGCGCGAAGCGACTTGGCTGGGCCCCAATAGCGCACTCAGGGCGATTGCCGTAGCCAGACTGTGGCCCAACCCCTGCAGCACTGCCACCAGTTGCACCGAAACTGCTGTCATGATGATCGCGCCGATCGCAAAGATCCACATGAGCAACCAGTACAGACGTCGGTCGACGCTGACATCGGTCGCCGCCGCCACAGGCTTGCTTGTGGCCCCGTGCGGGCCCGCAGGCAGTACCCAGAGGTACAGCGGCGCGACCACGACAATCAGCATCAGCGCATAAGCGGTACAGGTAACTCGCCAGCCGAACTGCTCGATGCCGAACGCCACCAGCGGCCAAGTGATGGTGGTGGCAAAACCAGAGATCAAGGTGATGCCAGTGATCGCGCTGCCCGCCCGCTCGGCGTACAAGGCGCCGAGAGTGGCAAACAGGGCTTCGTAAAGACCAATGGCCATGCCGACGCCAATGACGACCCAGGCCAGCAGAAACACTTGCAGGCTGTTAGCGTTGCCGACGATCAACAGCCCCGCCCCGACCACGATTCCGCTCGCGGCCATCTGCAGGCGACCACCGTAGCGAACCACCAGGCGGCTGGCCAGCGGCGCAAGCAGTGCGGACACCATTAAGCTGAGCGACAGCGCTCCATAGACCCAGTGGCCATCCCAGCCGGTCTCGCGCAGGATGGGCTCACCCATCACCGCCAAAATAAAGAAGGACCCACCCCAGACCATGATCTGGAGTACCCCCAGGCAAAAGATGCCGACGGGTCCGGGGAGACGTAGAGCAGCGTTCACAAGCGGCCTTCATGTACGGAGGAGATCGACGCTGGTGAGTACCGTCGCCAACGTGTTTCGAGGGGCACTGTTGCGCGCAAAGCGCATCGCGCGACTGCAAAATTCTACTGGGATGAGCAAAGGGCTGCTATTGAATCCCGGCATTTCAGCTATGCTGGCCGACGCAGTGTTGACGCGATTAGTCGCGGAGAAAACAGCAGGCTCGCCTGTATTGAAGCGCGCCTGCCTGAGTGAGCAGGCCTGCCGGCGGCAGGCTTTGGTGGACTTACCTTTTGCGCTGCAGGGTGTGGTAACCGAGGTCCTCGCGGGCCTGCTTCAAGGTCTTGCCCTGGCTGATGGCGGCGCGGATATCGGCCTCCACGGCTTCGATCTGGCGGGCAAGCTGGGCGACATCACGGGCACACCCGCGTGGCACCACCACTACGCCATTGGCGTCGGCCACGACGATATCCCGAGCGCAGACTCGCGCCTGGCCGATGGACACCGGCTCGTTGACTGCGCCGACCTCGACCCTGTCCTTGCCGGTGCGCATGAAGCGGCCCTTGGTGAACAGCGGGTAGCCATCGCCCAGCGCCTTGTTGACATCTCGGCAAACGCCGTCAATCACCGTCGCGGCGATTTTTCGTGAGCCGGCGTACTGGGTCATTATGTCGCCCCAGACGGTGCAATCAGTCCGGCCGTCATTGTCGATCACCACCACATCGCCCTCGCCCACGTCCTCGATGAAGTCACCGACAGTGCCCGGCGGCACGCTGGCGGACACATAACGGACGGTAAACGCGGGGCCGACCACGACTTGCTTGTAGTCGGCCAGCGGCATCACGCCAAAGCAGTGCCCTGGCAGGCCCAGCTTGTCCATGGCATCGGATACGCCGGGGGTGTCGAGGCCCTCGAACAGCGCGACCAATTCTTTGTCTTCGGTATTCATCAGCAGCTCCTTGGTACGGTAATCAAATAAAAGAATGTGCAGGGCAAAAAGCCTCAGGTCGTAGCCGTTCTGGGGACCGGTTCGATAATGGTCAACAGCAACATGAAACTGACGAACGAGCCGATCGCCAAGTAGGAGAAAACGTAGCTCCAGCCGTAGCTGTCGAGCAAAAGACCAGTCAGGAATGGAGTGGCTGCGGCGCCCAACTGGCCAACCATGTTGACGATGGCATTGGCAATCGGGAAGGTCTGTTTGCTGGCCAGCGCCATGGGGTAAACCATATAGGACGAAAAGCCCAGGCTCAGCACCACGCCCGTGGCCATCAGCAGCAGCCCATACGCCAATGGGTCGGCGGGCGAATTGATCAACAGGTACATCATCACAGAGGTACCCAGCGCCGACAGCAGCATTCCGGGCTTGCGCCGTCCGGCCAGCCAGCGGTCCGAGCAGTAGCCGCCCAGCAGGTTGCCCAACACGGCGCCGACCCAGGGCGCTGCCGAGACCAGGCCCATGTTCATTACAGAAAAGCCCTTGACGGTCATCAGATAGGTCGGGATCCAGGCCAGAAGCACGCTGGACACGCCCAGCTGGAAGCAGTAGCTCAGCGCGCTGCCCCATATCTGCCAGGAGCCGAACACCTGGCGTCGGGTTTCAAGCAGTGGTACTTCGCGTCGACGAATGAAGGCATCCAACCGAGCAAAGCTGCGCGCTTTAGGTCGCCCGGTATTGCTCGCAGCGGTTCCGGTACCGCCGGCCCCTGCCGGATCGCTGATGTAGTCCAACTCGGCCTGGTTGACGAACCGGCTCTTGGAGGGGTGATCGGCAACCAGGAAGTACCAGGCGATTGACAGCAGGATCCCGGGTACGGCAAAGAAGTAGAACACCTCGCGCCAGCCCCACACCGAAATGATCACGGCGCACAGGGGGGGGACGATGACTGGCCCGAACTTCACCGCAGACAGAAAGATGCCCGAGGCGATGCCTTTTTCCCGGGGCGGGAACCAGTTGTTGATGGTGGTCGTCATGCTGATCGGTAACGGGCCCTCCGCCACACCCAGGCCCAGGCGATAGAGCTTCAATGCCAACAGCGAGCCAGCCGTGCCGACCAGGCCGGTTAGCGCCGAGGTCATGATCATTGCGCCGGGCAGGATTCGGCTTACGCCGTATTTGCTGAACGCCAACCCGGCTGGAATCTGGGCCAGTGCGTAGGCCAATAGGAATAGGCTCATGAGGCCGCCAGCCTGGGCGTTGCTCATCTCGAATTCCTGCCGGATGAACGGCAGCGCGACACCGAGATTGGCCCTGTCCGCCGCTGCGATGGTGTAGATGGAAAAGATCATCCCGGCAACGATCCAGCGGTAACTGCTGCGACCTTTGGCATGGACTATTTCAGCGGTCAACATAATGTGCACACCCTTGTTGTTGTAATTCGCGGGTAATCTAGGCACGGTGATACAAGAAAAAAAGCGACAAAAACTCAACTCAAATCATCGCTTTTAGTGGACAGTCTGAATCCCACTCGCCGTAGACAGCAGCCGTGCCGAGGTAATAAACGTGATCACCCTGAAGCAGATCGAAGCCATTTACTGGATTGTCGAGCTGGGCAGTTTCGAGGCCGCCGCCGCCAAACTGAACATGTCGCAGTCGGCGATTTCCAAACGGGTCCAGGAGTTGGAGGATGCCTTCGGCGTATCGATCTTCGATCGCTCCAAGCGCACTGCCAGGCTTACGCAAAAGGGCATCGAACTGCATGCCTGCGCGGTGGACATGCTGCGCCAGCGTGACGACTTGCTCGAACGCATCAGCTCGAAGGAAACCCTGATCCGGCGGTTTCGCCTTGGGGTGACGGAGCTCACCGCGCTCACCTGGCTGCCCTCGCTGGTCGAGCGCATACATCAGACCTACCCACGGGTCGACCTCGAGCCTTCCATCGAACTCAGCACCGACCTATTGCGGCGGCTGGAAAACGATGAGATAGACCTCATCGTAGTGCCTGACATCTTTCACGATCCGCGCTTCATCAGCACGCCCTTGAAGGCCGTAGAGAACGCCTGGATGTGTGCACCCGCCTTGTATCCAGGCGACAGCGCCATCAGCCTGAATGCGCTGGCGAGCTTCACCGTATTGACCCAGGGCGGCAGCTCTGGGACCGGCCTGACCTACGAGCGCTGGCTGGCAGAACACGACATTCGCCTTGGCAAGACCCTGACCAGCAACTACCTCGTGGCGCAGGTTGGCCTGACCATCTCAGGTGTGGGCATCAGCTACCTGCCGCTCGCCTGCATGGGCACACTTATCACCCAGGGGCGCTTGAAGGTGATCCACACGCAGCAGCCACTGCCAACTATCAAGTACGTCTGCGTTCACAGGGCCGACCGCTACCAGGGGCTGACGGTCGAAGTAGCCCGTCTCGCCCAGCAAACTTGTAATTTCAACCAGCTAATCATCACTTGAGGCGATGGTTTCTGATAAAAAAATATCGCTAAAAGCAAAGCCTGTTCTCTCCTAACATCGGCGCATGCCCCCGATAGTTGCCCCTTGATTAGGAGATTGAACATGTCGTTACCTGGGTCCCGCATCCTCGCTTCACCTGCTCTGGCCCCCGCGTCAGTCATCGAAGCTTTCGCTTCGGTGGTCACCCCGCACATCAGCGACAACCTCGGCCGTCACATTGGCGCCCGAGGCCTGACCCGCTACAACACCACAGGCAAACTGGTGGGTACCGCACTGACCATCAAAACCCGGCCCGGTGATAATCTCTATATCTACAAGGCCCTGACCTTGCTCGAGCCGGGTCATGTATTGGTGATCGACGCCCAGGGCGACACCAACAATGCGGTCATCGGCGAGCTCATTAAGCTCTACGCCGAACAACGCGGCTGTGTGGGGTTCATCGTCGACGGCGCGATTCGTGATGTGGATTCCTTCCGTTCGAGCCCCTGTTACGCACGGGGTGTCGTGCATTGCGGCCCCTACAAGACTGGGCCAGGCGAAATCAACGTGCCGGTGTCGGTCGGCGGCATGCTGGTGAACCCGGGTGACATCATCGTCGGTGACGAGGATGGCGTCGTGGCGTTCCCCCTCGCGGCAGCCGAGCAGGTGCTGGCTCAGGCCCGCGCTCATCAAGCCCATGAGGAGCGGGTAAAGGCCGAAATCGCCACTGGAGCTGTGGATCAATCCTGGCTGGACAAGGTGCTGGAAAAGGCCGGGTTGGCGGATTGAAACCCGCTGCCGATCAGCCCTCCCGTGGCGGAGCGTCTGACAGACACGGTCCCTTCCACATATCAGCGCACGCATCAACTCATATGGCAGGTGGCAAAGGCCGTTTCTGCCCAATAGCAGTCAATTCATGAGCGTCCGCTACCTGCTGGAGCTCAATTTTTTCCAGACTTGTCAGGAAGTTGAAGAGATTCGCGGCTTCTGGGGACAGTCGCGTATTGACCGCGACACCTGCGAATAAAGTTCGAGATGCCCAAGCGTCCACAAGCGGGACAGCTTTCAATGTAGTCTCAAGAAGCCCGTGCCTCACCGCTTCCAAAGGCAAAATTCCGATACCCAACCCAGCTTCGATCATTCGGCAGATGCCATCGAAGCTGGCCACCTGAATTCTGACCTTCAACAGTTTTCTCGCCTCATGGGCAGCATCGTTAATGCGCCGCAATAGCGAACTGCCTTGATTCAGCGCGACGTAGTCATAATCGAGCGTGTCAGCAAAGCTCACCTGTGAGAATTCGGCCAAGGGGTGATCGTTTGGCACCAAAAGCACCAATTGGTCTGCGCGATAGGGCCTTACCTCCAGGTTGGGTGCCAATACGTTGTCAGCGAAGATGCCTATATCGGCACGCCCGTCCTCAACGGCCTGGATCGTCGAGTCGCTAAGCGCTTCTTCCATGCCGATACGCACGTGCGGGTTCGCCGCAAGGAAAGTGTTGAGGTCCTTGGGAAGGAATTGGATTACAGCTGACGTATTGGCGAACAGCCTGACGTGCCCGCGGATGCCATGAGAAAAATCATTGGCATCATGTGCCATACGTTCGACACCTTCGAGGATTAACCGAGCATGTTCGGCCAGGCCTCTCCCGGCTGGCGTTAACTGCAGTCCTCTCGGAAGTCGAATGAACAGGGTGCAGTCGGTGACGCGTTCGAGTTCGGCGAGCCGCTTGCTGGCTGCCGATACGGTCATGTGCGCGCCATCCGCAGCCTTCGTCAGGTTCTGGCTGTTCGCCGCCAGTACCAGCAGCCTCAGAGACGCCAGGTCGAGTTGAAGAAGATTCAGCACGCACCGCCCCATCGTTTCCATTTTGGAAAGTGTAATGGAAAACTTTGAAATTCTCACGCCGGCGCTTTAGGGAGATGATCCAAGCAGAACCTCCAACAAGAACGGAAAACGTCATGAGCCTACCGCTGGATGGCATCAAAGTCGTCGAAATGGGACAGCTGATCGCTGGACCTTTCGCTGCAAAAATCCTCGCCGAGTTCGGAGCCGAAGTCATCAAGATTGAACCTCCCGTGACGGGCGACCCTTTGCGTAAATGGCGCTTGCTGCACAATGGCACTTCTGTGTGGTGGGCCGCCCAGTCTCGTAACAAGCAATCCGTCACGCTGGATCTTCGCCAGGCAGAGGCGCAGGACGTCGTGAAACGACTGATGCAAGACACTGACATCCTCATAGAGAATTTTCGTCCGGGAACCCTCGAAAAATGGGGGCTTGGATGGGATGTGCTGAGTGGCATCAATCCAAAGCTGATCATGTTGCGTGTATCAGGCTACGGGCAGACCGGACCTTATCGCGATCTTCCAGGCTTTGGAGTCATAGGTGAAGCAATGGGCGGGTTGCGTCATCTATCCGGTGAGCCAGGGCGCACGCCTGTGCGTGTTGGCGTGTCGATGGGTGATTCGTTATCGGCGCTGCATGGGGTGATCGGTGTCCTCCTCGCCCTGCGTCACCGGGAGCAAAACCAGGGTACAGGTCAGCAGGTGGACGTGGCGCTTTACGAATCAGTCTTCAACATGATGGAGAGTCTGATTCCTGAACATTCGGTGTTCGGCACTGTACGCGAGCCAGCGGGCAGTAGCCTTCCAGGGATTGCCCCTACCAACGCTTATCGTTGCCAAGACGGAAAGTACGCTCTGATCGCAGGTAATGGCGACAGCATCTTCAAGCGTCTGATGGAGAAGATCGATCGGCACGATCTGGCCGACGATCCTGAGCTTCAGCAAAACGACGGACGTGTCCGTCATGTCGCCAGGTTGGATGCTGCTATTTCTACTTGGACGGCTGAACGTCCACTGGACGAAGTACTTGCTGCGCTGAAAGAAGCCAACATCCCCTCCGGTAAAATCTACGATGCAGCCGATATCGCTGCCGATCCCCACTACCAGGCCCGCGGCATGTTGGTCCGCAGCGAGCTGGATGACGGTACGCCGGTCACTTTGCCTGGAATCGTCCCCAAACTCGAAGCAACGCCCGGGCAATTACGTTCGCCCGCCCCGAGGCTGGGCGAACACACCGACGCGGTTCTCGGCGGTTTGGGCATCGATGCTCCCACCCTTGAGCAATGGCGGCAGCGCGGCCTAATCTGATTAGCGGAGTACCTTAAATGAAACGCCTGTTCATGCAGGAAGTTGCGACCCGTGACGGCTTCCAGAACGAAAAAAACTTTATACAAACCGAAGATAAGATCTCGCTCATCAATGAGTTGAGTCAGTGTGGTTACACCAAGATCGAAGTCACGTCGTTCACGTCGCCCAAGGCCATCCCGGCGCTGCGTGACGCCGAAGCGGTCATGGCCGGCATAGCTCGCCAACCTGGCGTCGAGTACACGGTGCTTGTGCCGAACGTTAGGGGAGCTGAACGCGCATTAGGCTGTGGCATTGATGAGGCCAACCTGGTGATGTCAGTCAGCGAACCGCACAACCGCTCAAACTTGCGAATGACTCGGGAGCAATCGTTTACCCAACTCAAGGATGTGGTTGCCGTTATAGGCTCTGGCCCCGTGGCAGTAAACGTCTCATTGTCGACAGTTTTCGGTTGCCCAATGCAGGGTGACGTCCCGAGCGCTGATGTGCTTCGCTTCGTTGAACGTTTTGCTGCACTGGGAGTGCGAGGCGTAACGCTCTGCGACACCACTGGCATGGCTTACCCGTCTCAGGTTGAAGCGCTGTCCCGGCAAGTGCTTGAACGCTTTCCCAACCTGCAAGTAACCCTGCATTTTCACAATACCCGTGGCATGGCCTTGGCCAACACGCTGGCCGCGCTTGCCGCAGGCGTTAACCGTTTCGATGCTTCTCTGGGCGGCCTCGGTGGCTGCCCCTACGCGCCGGGAGCGAGCGGCAACGTCTGCACAGAAGACCTGGTGCACATGCTCGAACTGATGGGTTACGACACTGGCATGGATCTCCACCGGGTACTGGCAGCATCAGCGCGCCTTCCAGGTTTAATCGGCCACGATACGCCCAGCCAGATCCTCAGGGCAGGCAGGCGCCTGGATTTGCATCCGATACCGGAGCATGTGCATACGCTCACTAAGCAGATGACCAACATCGAATTGGAGCGTGCGCAATGATCGATCATCTCGACCACCTGGTGCTCACCACAATCGACATCCAGGCGTGCAAGGACTTCTACGTCCGGGTGCTGGGAATGCGCGCCGAGACCTTCGGCAGCGGTCGGTTGGCGCTATGTTTCGGTAATCAGAAAATCAACGTCCACGAGCGCGGACGGGAGTTTGAACCCAAGGCACACTTGCCTGTGCCAGGTGCTCTGGATCTGTGCTTTATCACAAGCATTGGGCTCGATGCCGTGATGGTGCGCCTGGAGTCGGAGGGCTGGCCAATCACCGATGGACCCGTACAAAGAACGGGTGCAACCGGACCTATTCGCTCGGTGTATGTACGTGATCCCGACCTGAATCTGATTGAAATCTCCGAGCTTCTCGCACCCAATCGCTGAAGAGATCCATTGCCATGAATATCGTCTTTCTTGACGGCGCCAGCCTGCCGTCCCCATTAGCACGTCCGCTCGAAGCCACTGAGTGGAGCGAGCGGGAGAAAACACCCCTCGATCAGTTAGTTGAGGCATTGGCCGAGGCAGACGTCGCAATTACCAACAAAGTGCGCATTGATCGACTTGCACTGGAACAACTGCCCAAACTCAAACTGATCTGTGTAGCCGCCACTGGCTATGACTGCGTCGATATTGCAGCCTGCCGCGATCAGGGCGTGACCGTGTGCAATGTTCCGGCATACAGCGCGGTAAGCGTTGCCGAGCACGTCATGTGTTCGTTGTTTGCGCTGCGCCGTCAACTGCTTGCCTACAGAGCCGCTTCTGCATCCGAGTGGCCAGCGTCATCGCACTTTTGCGTTCATGGGGAGCCGATTCAGGATCTGCAAGGTTCGACTCTCGGTATCATTGGTCGTGGCGATATTGGCAGTCGCGTCGCTCGGCTTGCCCGCGCTCTGGAGATCAATGTGTTGTTCGCCGAGCACCGCGGCGCCCATAAGGTGCGAGAAGGCTACTCCGAATTCGACGAGGTACTGGCCCGGTCAGACGCACTCACACTTCATTGCCCGCTGACACCGCAAACCCGGTATCTGATTGGCTCTGCGCAGATAGCCCGGATGAAGCCCGGTGCAGTTCTCATAAACACCGCGCGAGGCCCTCTGATCGACGAAAACGCCGTGCTGGCAGGGCTCGCCAATGGGCAGCTGGGCGGGGCGGCATTGGACGTGCTCTACGCCGAACCACCCCGTCCGGATCATCCTCTGCTCCACTGCACACATCCCAATCTGATTATCACACCCCACGTGGCCTGGGCGAGCCAGAGCAGCGTTGCACGGCTTAAAAGTGTACTTGCCGCGAACATCACGGCATTTGCCAAAGGTGATCCGATCAACGTGGTGACTTGAACCCAATATCGATTCAATCAGACCAATAGGTAGAGCCATGACAAAAACAATTAGCTCTTCGATAGAAACCGCTGACGTCGCCTTGCCATGTCGCAAACCGTTCTATCACCATCTGTACGTTCAGGTGCTGGCCGCCATCGTCCTGGGTGTCATTCTCGGGCATTACAGTCCTGGGCTGGGTGAGCAGATGAAACCGCTGGGTGATACGTTCATCAAGCTGATCAAAATGCTCATTGCGCCGATCATCTTCTGTACGGTGGTCAGCGGGATCGCCAGCATGCAAGACCTCAAGCGCATCGGGCGGATCGGCTTCAAATCCCTGGTGTATTTCGAGGTGCTGACCACCATCGCATTAGTCGTCGGCCTCATCGGTGTCAACCTGCTAAAGCCAGGAGTTGGCATGCACATTGACTCTGCGACACTGGATGCATCAGCGATTGCCGGGTACACCAAGGCGGCTCATGACCAGAGTGTTGTGGGATTTCTGACTCATATCATTCCCAGCACGGTATTCGGAGCGTTCACAGACGGTGACATCCTTCAGGTGCTGTTCATTTCCGTATTGTTCGCGTTCGGGCTACAACTGCTGGGCGAGGTCGGGAGACCGCTGCTGAACACCATCGACCTGATCGCCAAGGCGTTCTTCCGGATGCTCAAGATCGTCATGTACCTCGCACCGCTTGGGGCGTTTGGTGGTATGGCATTCACTGTGGGCAAGTATGGTGTCCAGTCGCTGGGGGCCTACGTAAACTTGCTGGTGTGCTATTACATCACGGGCTTGGTATTCGTCTTCGTGGTCTTGAACATCGTGGCGCGTCTGGCTGGATTCAGCCTCTGGAAATTCCTCAAATATATCCGTGAGGAATTGGTCCTGGTGCTGGGCACTTCATCCTCGGAGTCTGCTCTCCCACGCCTGATGGGCAAGCTGGAGAGGCTTGGCTGCGAGAAGTCCACTGTTGGCCTGGTCGTACCATCGGGCTACTGCTTCAACCTCGACGGCAGCTGCATCAACATGACGGTGCTCGCGATCTTCATCGCCCAGGCGTTGGACATTGACGTGTCGCTCTACCATCAGGTGACCTTGCTTTTGATCCTGCTGCTGACGTCCAAAGGAGCAGCAAGTGTGACAGGTGGTGCATTCATAACACTGGCCGCGACCTTGGGTTCAATCGACGTCATTCCCGCTGCCGGACTGGTGTTAGTACTTGGGGTTTATCGCTTTATTTCGGAAGGTGGCGCATTGATTAATGTGATCGGCAACGGCGTCGCCACGCTATTCGTTGCACGCTGGGATGGCGCGCTGGACAGAGAACAACTCAAACGCGAGCTGGGTTAACAGTTTGCTCTCAGCCCTTCAGCAGGCTGCCACGCACGGTGAGCTGAAGGGCTGCGAGCATCTGGATTCCGGCATATTCCGCCACGCAGCCCCCGTCCAGAGCGGACATTGATTGCGGCCAGACAAAAAGGCTGCACCACCTGTATCGCAGATATGCAATTGAGGAGGTGCAGCCTTTCGCTGCTCTGCTTCAGTGTGGTTATCTAGCTATCGCGCATCCTCGCAGAAGCGGTGGATGGCCTGACACGCCGCACGCAGCGAATCGTCATCGAGCGCGTAAGCAATGCGCAGGTAGCCTGAAAGACCAAAAGCACTGCCCTGAACGACTGCAACGTTGGCCTCCTCTAGCAACGCCAGGGCCACCGCCTCATCATTGACCAACTCACAACCGGCGGGAGAACGTTTGCCGATCAATCCTGAACAGTCGGCGAAAGCGTAGAAAGCCCCTCCTGGAACTTCGCAACTGATGCCCGGCGCCTGGTTGAGCAACTCGACCATGAAATCGCGACGCCGCTGGAATACTTCGCGGCTATGAGCGATGAAGTCTTTCGGGCCGTCAAGGGCAGCGATTGCTGCGTGCTGCGAGATGGAACAGGCGCCTGAGGTCTGCTGCCCCTGAAGCTTCTCCATCGCCTCGAGCAGCCAGCGGGGACCGGTAGCAAACCCTATTCGCCAACCCGTCATGGCATAGGCCTTCGACACGCCGTTCATGGTCAACGTCCGTGCAGCCAGACGTGGTTCAACCTGGGCAAGCGTGAGGAAGTCACGGTTGTCGAAAATCAGGTGCTCATAGATGTCGTCAGCCAGAATCAGAACCTGAGGATGGGCCAGCAACACCTCAGCCAGAGCCTGCAGTTCGTCGCGATCGTACACGGCGCCCGTGGGATTGGACGGCGAATTCAGGATCAGCCAGCGGGTGTTCGGGCCGATGGCTTCGGCCAGTGCGTGCGGGGTCAACTTGAAGCTCGACTCGGCGCCGCAGGCAACAATGCGCGACTCGCCACCACACAGCTCAACCATTTCTGGATAGCTGACCCAGTACGGCGCGGGGATCACAACTTCGTCGCCTTCGTTGAGGGTTGCGGCCAGGGCATTGAAGATGACTTGCTTGCCGCCGCTGCAAACCAGCGTGTCCTGCCAGCTGACGTCGAGACCATTTTCACGCTGGTATTTACGCGCGATGGCTTCTCGCAACGCACGAAGGCCAGCCACCTGGGTGTAACGAGTATGACCATTGTTGATTGCACTGATGGCTGCGGTACGGATGTGCTCCGGCGTATCGAAGTCAGGCTCACCCGCGCAAAGCGAAATGATCTTCGCCCCTTCTGCGCGTCGCGCAGCCACGCGGTCGATGATCTTGTAGGTTGCCGAAGGCTTGGCAGCCTCCAAGCGACGGTTCAGCGTTTCCAGGCTCACGCGTGTTCCTCCGGGTGAGTAAGGCCCATCAGGTCCATGGTGGTGTGACCCTCGCGCAGCTTGGCCATGAACAATGCCTCTTTGTCCGCACGTTTCTGGCCTTCGCGTAGCGTGCGTTCGACTGCATCCGCCGGGATGATGATCACGCCGTCCTCATCCGCGACAACCAGATCGCCGGCGCTTACTTGTGCACCGCTGAAGTCGAACGGTTTGCCTACTGAAGGCGTGGTCGCCTTGACGGTCCCTTTGACCGAGATACCCCGCGCGAACACCGGGAAGCCATGCGCTTCAAGCGCGGCGATGTCGCGTACGCCGCCATTGATTACCAAACCGACAATGCCTGCGGCTTGCGCCGCCACCGTGAGCACTTCCCCCCAGTAGCCAGCAATGAAGTCGGCGCAATCACAGACCAGGACGCTACCGCGCGGCGCTTTGGCCACGGCCAAGTGCAAGCCCAGGTTGTCACCAGGCGAACACTGCAGCGGGTAAGCGGGTGCGGCAATGAAGGCGCCCTTCCAGACAGCGCGAATCTCGCGGTCGACTGCAGACGGGAGCCCAGAGGCCTCATAAAGGGTGGAACTACCGAGGACCTTTACAATGTTCTGATAATCGTGTGGAAGGCTCATGGCTGTTTGCTCTGCAGGGAGTGGTAACCGAGGGCGGCACGCGCTTCTTTGAGGCTTTTGCCGGTAGCGATCTCTTCGCGGATCTGTGCTTCGACATGTTCGATACGACGTGCCGTTTCAGCGACTTCCTGCGCACGATTGCGCGGAACGATGACGACACCATTGGCGTCAGCGACAACGATGTCGCGGGCGCAAACTCGAGCTTGGCCAACCGACACCGGCTGGTTTACAGCCACGACTTCCACGCGGTCCTTGCCGGTACGCATGAAACGGCCTTTGCTGAACAGCGGGTAGCCTTCGCCCAGTGCCTTGTTCACATCGCGGCAGACTCCGTCAATGACCGTGCCGGCAATACCCCGGGCCAGTGCGTACTGGGTCATGATGTCGCCCCACACCGTGCAATCGGTACGGCCCTCATTGGCGATGACCACCACATCGCCTGGTGCTACTTCATCAATGAAGTCACCGACAGTGCCGGGCGGTGTGCTCGCACTGACGTACTGAACAGTGAAGGCTGGGCCGACCACAACCTGGCTGTAGTTTGCCAGCGGTGCGATACCGAAGGCCTGGCCTGGAAGGCCCAGCTTGTCCATCGCGTCAGATACACCCGGGGTATCCAAGCCTTCAAACAAGGCAACCAGGTCTTTATCAGAAAGGCTCATGTCAGTGCTCCACCTTGAGGGCTTCGAATTGCGTGTCATGCATGACTTCTTCGACCGAGCGACCGGCACGGACAGCGTCGACCATGCCGGCTTGGCGGCGGTCTATACGCTCGGCCAAATCAAGCACTTCCTCGATGGCATTGGCCGGCACGAAAACGGTGCCGCATTCGTCGGCGATCACATAGTCACCCTCATCAACTTCAATACCAGCCATGCGAACTTTGACGGCCGCGTCGATCTGGATGAGCCGGTTGCGCGCGCTGATCATGGTCACGCCGCGACCGAAGACCGGGTAACCGATATCGGCGCTGCCGCGGATGTCGCGGCTGAAGCCATCAATGATCGACCCACGGATGCCTTTGCGCTGGGCCGCGTTGGCCAGGATGTCGCCCCAGCTGGAGATACCGTCGACGCCCCCTGCAATCACCAGCACGCGGTCGTCGGTAGTGACTCGTTCTACCACCGGGGTAATAAGGTGAACCGTGGGCGCCACGTCTTGCTTGGGCCCCAGTTGCACGGTGCTTGCCCGGCCGACAATTTTGGGGCAGTTCCAGAGCGGCATCAGGCCGTTAGTGGCGCCAGGCAGTTCGAGGAAGTCCAGCGCGTCCGACACTGTGTTGGTATCGAGCGCGGCCAGGCGTTCAAGCGGGGCTTTCAAGCTCATCTGTTGCAGGCCTCTTGTAGGTGAGGCTTGAGTATCGGCGCCGAGATTTGATACGTATATTACGAAGAAGCTAAGCTTGTTATATCCTAAACCTATGGAAAAGCGCCGTGATCAACTTTCGCTTGATACGCCACCTTTGGCTGTTCCTGGCTGTGGCAGAAGACCAAAATTTCAGTCGCGCGGCCAAGCGGCTGGGTATGTCGCAACCCCCGTTGACCGAGCAGATCCAGGCGCTCGAACAGTCGCTACGCGTTCAACTTTTTACCCGTTCTCGCCGCGGAGCACAGCTGACTGCCGTCGGCGCCGCGATTCTTCCCGCGGTCCGGAAATTCGCTGATCAACTGGAGCGACTAGAGTTGGCGGTTCACGAAGCCGTCGCAGGCCATGCCGGCGTGGTGACCATCGGAGCCATTACATCGGCGATGATCGACGTGCTACCCCCGCTGATCGAGCGCTTCAAACAGAACCATCCGTTGATTACGGTATCGGTTCGGGAGATAGATAGCGCGGAAGCCATACCCGCACTGGAGGCGGGTGATATCGACATTGCATTCGCACGCCTGGAAGGGAATCTCGGTCGACATATTCAATCCTTGCCGTTGTCCGAAGATAGGCTGGCTGTAGCGCTACCCAAAGACCATCCCTTGGCTGCCAAGGAGTCAATCTCTCTACAAGCCCTCGCGGACGAAACCCTGGTCATGGCTTCACGGGATGTGAGTCCTGTGTACTTCGACTACCTGGTTGGGCAGTGCAAAGCCAGCGGCTTCGCTCCGCGCATCGTCCACCAGGTGCGGTCCGTATCGTCACAAGTCGCCTTTGTCAGTTGCGGACAGGGCATCGCATTGGTACCGACGTCTATGGGTAAACTCGCGCCGGAGAACGTCCTTATCCGCCCCCTGCATCCCGAAGTGAAAGTGGTGATCACGGCCATGGCCTGGCATAACGAGCACAAAAATCCGCTGGTAGAGGCAATGATCGACCATGCAAAAGATTTGCTGTCATAGGCCAGGCGTATGACAGGCTTCGTGGCTTCGTATTTTACAAATCATTTTGCGAGTTCAACATTGGGGACTCTGTTATAGGAGTTTGTATCCGTGTCCCATGCAGCTCGCTTCACGTACGAGAAAGTCCCACTGAACATCGATGGTGTACAGCTCGATGTGGCGGTGATACACCGCACCGGGCCAAAAACGCCCATCCTGTTCCTTCACGGTTTCGGTTCCACCAAAGAGGATTACGCCGATATCACGCTGCAGGCGTCTTTCGAAGGACACCCCTTCATTGCCTATGATGCGCCAGGCTGCGGTGAAACGAAGTGCGCCGACCTCTCGCGCATCAACATCGCATTCCTGGTGAAAACCGCGCAAGCCGTGCTCACGCATTTCGGAATCGACAAGTTCCATCTGGTAGGCCATTCCATGGGGGGACTTACCGGCTTGGTATTGGCTCACGAGGAGCCTGATCGCGTTAAAAGTTTCGTTGATATCGAAGGCAACATTGCACCTGAGGATTGCTTCCTCAGTCGACAGATCCATGATCATAACCGTGATGACGACGTGGGCTTCTTCCGTGACTTTATCGATCGCACTCGGCTGGCTTCGGATCCTGCAAGTGCACTCTATGCGGCCAGCCTTGCGCATAAAGTACGGACCGGCGCGGTGCGTGGCATTTTCGAATCCATGGTGGATTTGTCCGACAACGCCAAGTTGATGGACAAGTTCCTCGCACTGCCCTTCCCGCGCCAATACATGTATGGAGTCACCAACTCACACCTGTCGTACCTTGACCATATCGCAGCACAAGGCGTGGAACTGGCGTGCATCCCTGATTGCGGTCATTTTCCGATGTATTCGAATCCCGCCCTGATGTGGAAGCACATCAAGGCTTTGCAAGACCGCGCCTGAGCGAATCATATCTTTAAACACGCGGCTGAGTCGGCCGCGTGAAGCTCGCACTCCCCCAGTAAAAATAACAATGAGGTTGCGCCATGCTCGAAGCCATCAACGGTTTTCTTTCGGGAAAGCTGCTCATCGTCCTGGTCGTCGGACTAGGCACTTATTTCACCCTCAAGACACGCTTTGTGCAGCTTCGGTATTTCCTGCACATGTTTAAAGTTTTCAAAGACAGCCTCACCAGCAGTTCAGCGCAAATTAGCTCGTTTCAAGCGCTCATGTTAAGCCTCGCGGGTCGGGTAGGTGCAGGCAATATTGCCGGCGTTGGAGTCGCTGTAACAATGGGTGGTCCGGGTGCTGTCTTCTGGATGTGGGTCACCGCTCTGGTTGGCATGGCGACCACGCTGATGGAATGTAGCTTGGCCCAGTTGTACAAGCGTAAAGATGCCAGCGGCCAATTCTACGGCGGACCGTCCTTCTACATTGAATACGGGTTGAACAAGCGGTGGCTCGGCGTACTGATGGCAATCTTGCTCACCGTCACCTTTGGCTTTTCATTCAACGGTCTGCAATCGCATGCTGTAACCCACTCCCTGCAAAATGCCTTCGGCATCGAGCCTACCCATTCGGGCATCGTCCTGGCGGTCGTGCTGGGGCTGGTATTTGTAGGCGGCATCAAGCGTATCGCGAAGGTGGCAGACCTGCTGGTACCGGTGAAGACGCTAGCCTACGTAGCGGTAACGCTCTACGTGATTGTTTTGCAGTTCGATCACGTGCCAATGATGCTGCTGACCATCATCAAAAGCGCCTTCGGCCTGGACCAGGCATTCGGCGGCCTCATTGGCAGCGCCATCGTAATGGGAGTCAAACGAGGCGTGTTCGCCAATGAAGCCGGCCTGGGCAGTGCTCCCAATGTCGCGGCAGTGGCTGAGGTCAGGCATCCAATTTCTCAAGGTGTGGTACAGGCGTTTAGCGTGTTCTTCGACACGTTCGTCATTTGTACCTGCACTGCTCTGCTGATCCTGTTGTCCGGCTTCTACACCGCCGGCTTTGCCGGTGACGGTCTGGTTCTGACCCAGAACTCACTCGCTGCGGTTGTGGGCGACTGGGGGCGCATTTTCATTAGCGCTGCACTGGCATTGTTCGTGTTTACCTCGATCCTCTACAACTACTACCTCGGCGAGAACAACCTGAAGTTTATCCTTGGTGAAAGCCGCAAGGTCCTTCTAGCCTACCGCGCAGTCGTGCTAGCACTCATCCTCTGGGGCTCGATGGAAGACCTATCAACCGTATTCGCGTTTGCCGACATCACCATGACCCTTTCCGCCTTGGTAAACCTGGTCGCCCTGACGCTGCTGTGCAAGGTTGGCCTGAGGCTGCTCGCAGACTACGACAAGCAACGTAAAGCGGGTGTTACCGAACCCGTCCTGACCGCCAGTGCCTTTCAGGATGTGAATATCGACCAGGGTATCTGGGCTCAACAACCCCCAACGCCCTTAGATAACCCAGCGGTTGTGGTTAGCCACCGCTAAATCCGGCTGTGGCGACGGGGCCCGTTACATGGCCCCGTTGCCTGCTTCGCAGGTATGCTTTGCCGGGGGGGAATATCTGCACTCCGACGTAACCACTAAAAATTTCAGAAACAATCAGGGGTATTGAGGAGATCAATCTGGGCCTGGGCCGCATGACAGGTCTCTACGAACCCCTTGTGATTTGTCCGATCAGCGTGGCCAACTATCTGCGGACACATTGGCTTGCCACTTGATTGTCGAAGTCGGTGTCCATTCCCAAGCGTGTCTGCGGGATACCTGCTACCCCATGCGCAGTCAACAACAGCAAAAAATGTTTCCTTAGATCTGTGCCTGGCCACCGTCTACGAACAATTCAGCCCCGTTCACGAAGCTTGAGTCTTCACTGGCAAGGAACACGGCTGCATTGGCAATCTCGATGGGCTCACCCACCCGCCCCATTGGCACCTGCGAAGCCAGGTAGTCGAGCAAGCCTTGCTGTTGTGTTGTATCTGGGCCAGCCAGGTCGACCAGGCCGGGCGTACGCGTTGCGCCCGGGCTGAGGGTGTTGACCCTGACAGCGCGATCTTTCAAATCCAGAATCCAGCTCCGTGCAAAGGCCCGAACAGCCGCCTTAGACGCGGAGTACACACTGAATGCCGCAGTGCCCGAGCTACCGGCCGTGGAGCCGGTCAGAATGATCGACGCTTTCGGCGCCAGTAGCGGCAGCGCCTTCTGAACCGTGAACAACACGCCTTTCACGTTGCGATCGAATGTATCGTCGTAATGAGCTTCGGTGATCTCACCCAAAGACAGCATGGAGCCGCCGCCGGCGTTGACAAACAGCACGTCGAGCCGACCATGGTTTTGGTTAATGCGGGCATACAGCGTATCGAGCTGCTCGAGCTTCGTGGAGTCAACGGCAATACCGGTGGCGTTGCCAACCAGTTCCACCGCCTTGTCCAATTCAGCTTGACGGCGACCGGTGATGTAGACGTGAGCGCCCTCTTCAGCGAAGCGTTTGGCCGTGGCCAAACCGATGCCAGTGCTTCCGCCAGTGACCAGTGCGACTTTACCTTCCAGTTTCTTGCTCATGGTGTTTCTCCCGTCGAGATTGCGATTTGGTGTGGGAGAAGCGTATCGACCTCTAGAGAATTTCAAAATAGAATCATTTGAAAGTCATTATTGCAGAATTGAAATGTCAAGAATTCCGGATTTTGAAGGGCTTGCCATGTTCGCCAAGGTGGCGGAGGAAGGCTCTTACGCGGCCGCCGCCAGGGCAATGGGTGTGTCGGTTCCCACGGTATCGCGGGCGGTTGCGCGCTTGGAGGAGCGCCTGGGTGGTCGCTTGTTCAACCGAACGTCACGTCAACTCTCTGTGACCGAGTTTGGTCAACGTATGGTTGACCAGGCCAGTGCGTTGTATCGCCAGGCTGAAGAAATGGAAAGCGAAGCCCAAGAGCTGTCGGTTCAACCACGCGGGTTGGTGCGGCTGGCTGTGCCCATGTCGTTCGGCTTGCGCTGGGTCGCGCCGTTACTCCCAGCGTTGCTGACGCTCTATCCAGAGCTAGAGCTTGATCTACACCTATCTGATTCGACAGTTGACCTGGTGGCCGATGGTTTCGATGCGGCATTGCGGATCGCGGCCCTCCCCGATTCCTCCCTGGTGGCTCGCCGAATTTGCTCGGTGACCCAATTCCTCGTAGCAGCCCCGTCATATCTGGCCCGGCGTGGCCATCCATCTCATCCCCGCGACTTGGCCGCTCATGCGTGTATGAGCTACGCCTATCGAGCACGGAGCCAGGTGTGGCGTTTCACTCACGATAATGGCAGCGAGCAAGATGTGGCCCCGCGCGGCCCCCTGCGCGTCACCAACTCGGATGCATTAGTCGCACCTTTGCTGGCGGGGGTTGCAATCGCTGAGCTTCCGGAGTTCATCGCCGCCGAATATCTCGCCGATGGACGTCTACAGCACATCTTGCCTGAGTGGCGCATGACGCAGGGCGGTCTGTATTTCGTGACGCCATCAGCCCGTGCACGGCCGAGAAAAGTTCAGGCCCTTTCCGACTTCTTCGCGGAGCACCTTTCAAGCCCAGCCTGGAGGTAATCAGCGCCAAGCTGGCGCAGGGAGTATGTTAGTCGCGGGAGGACATGGCGTCTTACCTCCTGGCCCTCCTGAAGTTTTCACCCACAGCGGCGGAATGACGTGGATTTCAATCCCGTTTTCCTACCGACAAATATCAATGCCCCGCATCAGGACAGTTTGTACGTAAACCCCGCCCGCGCGAGCTCGAGGGAGGTGCTTGATATTTATCAAGTCCGTCTACCTACATTCGTCGAGACTCTTTACCAAAGGACATCGGAGCGTACACAGAAGCTCGACCTCGAGAAACACAGTTTGGCCCCCACTAAACAGCCGAAGAACCTCCCTTGGGAGCGCGCGAGGAAAGAAGGGGCAATGATGGCAACCGTCACGCGGAAACCCGGAAGGAGCACTGATGTATTCAAGCATCTTTTTCGCGTGGGGGCTGGCAGCCATTACCGTGGTTGTGCATGCCGTCGGTCTGGCCTTGATGCTAAAGTTTCTGTCCCGCAGAAACAATGTTCCCCTACGGCAACTAGGCGCCATCAGCGCGCGGTTGGTTTGGGTTGTCTGCTACATGATCATGCTGCATTTGATCGCTGTCTCGATTTGGGCGACATTCTATGTGTGGCAGGGATCTCTGCCTGATTTCGAAACGGCGCTTTACTTCTCTGGAGTAACCTACGCGACCATCGGCTACGGTGACGTGGTGCTGGTGAAACCCTGGCGCCTATTCGGGCTGATTGAAGGGTTGACGGGTATCATCATGTGCGGCTTATCCACGGGTGTGTTCTTCGCCGAGGTCAATCATATCTACCAAATGACCCATGCCGACAAGGACCGCGGCGAAAAAACCTGAAGTATTGCGCTACCAGGACTTCATGACTACGACGCCGTCAACGGCGTGGCGTCCTGATCCTGATAGTGCAGGATCGCAGCATGAGCGTTGAACAGCATACGCTCGCTCCCTAGTTTTTCGTCGAACCCAGCACGCCGTACCATTTCAAGTACACCAGGGTTCAACCCCGCCAGCCAGAGACTGGCACCGAGTTCGCCCAAGTGTTTTTCGCCTTCAATCAGAGCTTGCAGTGCCGAGTATTCGATGTCGGGAACGGCACTCATGTCCCAGACCACCACATGTGGATGGTACAGCGCTTCCAGCGCGATGATCTGCTCCTTGACATAGTCCGCGTTAAGGAAGAACAGACGTCCCTCCGGCCGCACGATCAACAGCCCCGGGAAAGTCTCATCATCTGGGTGGTCCTCCGATAAAGGCCGAAGCACGTCGGTACCGCGCTTGCGACCCAGGACGTACACATGCGGACGAGCCGTCTGATAGGCCAGACTGACCAACGATACGACGATTGCCACCGTGATGCCCTGCAGCGTGCCAAACAACAGCACACCAAACGTCGCTACGAGCGCCCAGTGGAACTCCATCGGGCGCACCTTGCGAATAGCCAGGAATTCCCGGGGTTGAATCAGCCCGACCGAGTAGTAGATGACGATGGCCGCCAATGTAGCGTGAGGCAGATACCCGAGAAGCCCCGAAAGCAGCAGCATCGTGGCGAAAGCCATGCCGGCAGTGACAATCGAGACCGCTTGAGAGTGGCCTCCGGTGGCACGGACAACCGCCGTCTGCGAAGTACCTCCACCGGCGGGCATCGCCCCCAGCAGTGCGCCCCCGAGGTTACCCAGGCCGGTAGCAACCAACTCGCGGTTTGCATTGATCGGGGGATCGCCTGGCCGGACAAAGGCACGACCTGCTGCAATCGTTTCGGTAAAGCTCATCAGCGCGATCCCGAGCGCACCCGGTATCATTTGTTCAACCAATGTGAGTTCGGGCAGTGTGATTGGGGGTAACCCTGCTGGAATCAAGCCGACAGTCGAAACGCCGAGCGCCTGCAGGCCGAAGTACCACGAGGCGGCGATACTCCCTGCCACCACAACAAGTGGTGCTGGCGAATGTGGCCACACGCGTTCCATTGCGATGAGGATCAGGAACGCCGCTGCAGCGACCGCGATCGTGATCAGAGAGCTCCCGGGTACGTGATGCACAATGTTGAGGAGATCGAGAAAAAAGCCCTGTTTGGCGATGTGGATGCCGAGAAGTTTTGGTACCTGATCCAACACGATCACAAGGCCGACACCTGCTTTGAAGCCGCTCAACACCGGGGAGGAAATGAAGTTCGCGAGAAAACCCAGGCGTATCAGCCGCGCCAACAGCAGCATGGTGCCCACCATTGCGGTCAGTGTTGCCGTGGCCGTGATCAGCTTCCCGGGGTCACCATCGGGTACTGCCAGACCGATCTGCGCACCGGCCAGAATCGCCAGCGTGGCGGAGGAGCTGACGCTAAGCACTCGCGACGTGCCCAGGAATGCGTAAATCAACATTGGGACGAAGGCCGTATACAAACCGACGGCAACAGGCAAGCCGGCGACAGTCGCGTAGGCCATTGCCTTGGGTAGTACGACTGCAGAGGCCGTGAGCCCTGAAACGACATTGAGGCGAAGTGACGCCGTGTCAGAGTGGGCCGTGCTTGAGGCTTTCAGATGAAGTTTCACACGGCCGCTCCTGATGGGTTCTATTGCCTGTTACGCGCAAAGACTCTCGGCATTCGCGCTGACACGGAGCTGACCCGCAAGCTCATTTTAAAGTCACCCTTGATCAGCTCAATCTCGCGGCCAACCTTCACGTTTTCTCTCTTCGGATATGCCGATTACGAATAAAAACCTTCACGCCGAAGGGCGCTTTGATTCTGTTGACTATTAACGACAGCCTTGTAACGCCGCCGAAGAATTTTCGTAATATTACGGGTTGCCCACCAAGGCGGAGTATTTATTGACCGCAGATGCATCGAAGTTTCTGCCGGATAAGTGCTAGAGACTTGAGAAATATCAAATATTCCCAATAAACGCATAGCCATCGCATGCGTCATTCTGGTCTGTACTCATCCAGGGCGCTCACGGTTACCTCGTGCTGCAACTTGATTTTTGTCAGAAGTGCCACCCTCTGCGGGTGCTAGCGTTATGACAAGAGACGGGCTATGCATCTGTTCAAGTTTGCTTCACGGAGAAGGGTATGCGCTGGAACATTAATGTTGTCAGACAGCCTGTCGGTTTGCCCATCGCCATTGTCCTAGGCGCCTTAAGTCTGGTTGCCGGCTGCGGCAAAGAACCCGTCTCCCCTGCGCATAACCCGCCTGAAGTCACTGTGATGACGGTCACCGCCCGCGACACGCCAGTGACTTTCGAATTCGTTGCCCAGACCCAAAGTTCCCGCGAGGTGGAAATCCGTGCACGCGTGGCCGGTTTCCTTGATAAGCGGCTGTACACCGAAGGCGATTTGGTCAAAGCCGGACAAACGCTGTTCCAGATGGACCGCAAACCGTTTGAGGCCGCGCTGTTGTCGGCCCAAGGCCAACTGGCCCAGCAACAAGCTCGCTGGGAGGTAGCCAAGTCCACGTTGGCGCGGGTACGGCCGCTGGCGGCGCAGAATGCGGTCAGCAAGATGGACCTTGACAATGCGGTGGGCAACGAACGTGAGACCCATGCCGCCGTATTGGCCGCAGAGGGTACTGTGCGTACCGCGCAGTTGAACCTCAGCTACACCACCATCAGCTCACCCCTTGCCGGACTGTCGAGCTATGCCAAAAAACAGGATGGCAGTTATGTGACGCCAGGTGAGTCGGGGTTATTGACTTCGGTGTCACAGATGGACCCGATGTACGTGAACTTCAGCCTCTCGGAAAACGAGACGCTGAAATACCGCGACGAGATAGCCGCCGGCCATCTCATTTTTCCACCGCGTAGTGATTTTATCGTTGAAGTGGTATTGGCTGACGGCACCGTGGCGCCCAACACTGGCAAGGTGAATTTTCTGGCACCTTCCTACAGTCAGGATACTGGCACCTTCCTGGTTCGGGCAGTGCTCGCCAACCCCGATGGCTTGCTGCGTCCGGGTCAGTTTGTGAGAGCCCTGGCCAAAGGCGCTACGCGACCCAATGCCATTCTTGTGCCGCAAAAAGCCGTGCTGGAAGGTTCCAAGAGTCACTTCGTGTGGGTCCTCAATGCCGAGGGAAAACCTGAGCAACGCGTGGTTGAAGTGGGTGACTGGCAAGGTGACAACTGGTTCATCAACAAGGGGCTACGGGTCGGCGAGCGCATCGTGGTCGATGGCGCGATCAGGGTCACGCCAGACGGGCCATTGAAGATCGTCGATATACCTGGCGCCTCGTCAACAAGCTCAGCCGATGGGCAAACCGCAAAAGCCGATGGGGGGAAAAGCCAATGAGCATTTCCCACTATTGCATTGACCGGCCGATCTTCGCTTCGGTGATCTCCATCATCATCACCCTGGCCGGTGCAGTAGCCATGCTCAAGCTCCCTGTTGCGCAGTACCCGGATATAACGCCGCCGCAGATTACGGTGGCCGCGACGTACCCCGGTGCCGATGCGCAAGTCGTGGCCAATAACGTGGCCGCGTCCATCGAACAGCAGGTCAATGGCGCCGACAACATGATCTACATGAACTCGTCGAGCTCCGCGACGGGCAACATGACCCTCAATGTTTTTTTCGAAATAGGCACCGACCCTTCGTTGGCGCAAGTCGACGTGCAGAACCGAGTCAACCTGGCCCTGCCGCAACTGCCCTCCGCCGTGCAGAGCCAGGGCATCCAGGTACAGAAAAAATCCTCGGCCTTCATGATGGTGCTTGCGGTGTATTCCGCCGGCGACCGCTACGACAGCACCTATGTCGCCAACTACGCCAACCTTTACATCCTCGATGCGATCAAGCGGATTCCAGGGGCGAACCAGGCCAGTATCTTCGGCACGCCAGACTACGCCATGCGGATCTGGCTAAAGCCTGACCGTATGGCCCAGCTGGGCATCACCGCCGCCGATGTACAGAAAGCCGTCGCCAATCAGAACCAGCAGTTCGCCGTAGGCAGGGTCGGCCAGTCGCCTACGGGGCAACCGGTGGAGCAGTCGTTTGCCGTGACCACCAAGGGACGCCTGACCGAGCCTTCGGAATTCGAGAACATCATCTTGCGTGCCAGCAACAACGGCGCGGCGGTTGTTCGACTCAAAGACGTTGGACGCGCCGAGCTGGGGCAAAAAGACTATTCCTTGCGCAGCACCTACCAGGGCCGGCCGGCGACGCTGATTTCCGTGTACCAGCAACCCGGCGCCAATGCCCTGGATGTTTCCGCAGCAGTGACCAACACCCTCTCGGACATGAAGGCCACGTTTCCCGAGGGCATCGAGTACAAGATCGTGATGGACACCACGGCCTTTACCCGAGCTTCGATTTCCGAGGTAATCCACACCTTCTTCGAAGCCCTGGTACTGGTGGTTATCGTGGTCTACATCTTCCTGCAGAGCCTGCGGGCCACGCTCATTCCGGTGCTCGCAGTGCCGGTGTCGATCGTCGGCACGTTCATCGGCATGTCCGCCCTCGGGTTTTCGGTGAACATGCTGACGCTGTTTGGCATGGTGTTGGCCATCGGTATTGTGGTGGATGACGCGATCGTGGTGATCGAAAACGTCGAACGCAATATGCAGGTGCACAAAATGACGCCCAAGGACGCGGCAAAACGGGCGATGGATGAAGTGGCAGGCCCGGTGGTGGCCATCGTCCTGGTACTGTGCGCGGTGTTCATTCCGGTGGCCTTCATGGGCGGCATCACCGGTCAACTCTACAAGCAGTTCGCGATCACCATCGCCATATCTGTAGTGATTTCCGGGCTGGTCGCCCTGACCTTGTCCCCCGCCCTGGCCTCCCTGCTGCTCAAACCGCAGCACGGTGACAAGAACGCCTTTTTCCGCTGGTTCGAACGCAATTTCGAGCGCTTGACCGAGGGCTATTCACGCTCGGTGGCGTTCATGATCAAGCGCTTCGTGCTGGCATTGCTACTCTTTGCCGGCATGATCGTGCTGATCCTGTTGATGGCCGAGCGCATCCCCAGCGCGTTCCTGCCACCGGAAGACCAGGGCTACCTGCTTGGCGCGGTGATCATGCCCGACGCTGCCAGCCTGGATCGCACCGCCGAGGTCGGCAAATTGGCCAGTGACTTCTTCATGAAAGATGAGGCCGTCGAAGGTGTCGCGATTGTGAACGGCTACAGCCTGCTCGACGGCCAGAACAAGAACAATGCCGGTGCGTTTTTTGTCGGCTTCAAGGATTTCGAGGGGCGTTACAAGGACTCCGAAACCATCAAGGCACAAAGCGCCCCCGCAGTGATCCAGAAGGCCACGCGGGCGTTTTCCACGGTTCAGGGAGGGATCATCTTGCCGGTCAACCCACCGTCCATTCCCGGCCTGGGTACCACCGGAGGCATGGAAGTCTGGGTTCAAAGCAAGGGCGACGGCAATGTCGACCAACTGGCGGAACTGGTCGCCAATCTGGTGGCGAAAGCCAAGACACGTCCGGAGCTGGGCGTCATCACCTCCACCTTCAACGTGTTTTCCCGTCAATTGATGGTCGACGTCGATCGCGAGAAAGCGGAATCCCTGGGCGTACCGGTCGAAGATGTCTACAGCGCCATGCAGACCATGTTCGGCTCGCTCTACGTCTCGCAATTCAACAAGTTCAGTCGCCTGTGGCAGGTGATTCTGCAGGCCGAACCGGCCTATCGCTTGAAGGCCGAGGACCTGCAGCAGATCTTTGTGCGCAGCAAAAACCTCGACATGGTGCCGCTCAAGGCCTTGCTGACCACCCGCTACGTCACCGGTCCCGACCTGCTAACACGTTTTAACAACTTCCCCGCGGTCAAACTCACAGCGAACCCGGCGCCAGGCTACAGTTCAGGCCAGGCACTCAAGGCTCTGGAGGAAATCGGCGCGGAGATCATGACCAATGACTATGCGCTGGCATTGAGTGGCGAGGCATTCGAGGAAAAAAAGAGCGGAGGTGCCTCCTCCCAGGTATTCATCTTCGGTCTGGTGATGGTGTTCCTGATCCTCGCGGCTCAGTACGAAAAGTGGTCACTGCCCGTGGGTGTGCTACTGGCCGTACCCTTTGCCTTGTTCGGCGCCCTGCTCGCCGTCCTGCTTCGGGGCTTGAGCAACGACGTCTATTTCCAGATCGGCTTGACCATGCTGGTGGCGCTGGCCGCCAAAAACGCCATTCTGATTTTCGAATTTGCGGTATTGAACCGGGAAACCGGCATGTCGACCTACGATGCCGCGATGACCGCAGCAAAAGAACGTCTGCGCCCTATCGTAATGACGTCCCTGGCGTTCATCCTCGGCTGCGTGCCTCTGGCCATTGCCGTCGGCGCCTCGGAGAATAGCCGTCACTCCATTGGTACCGGGGTAATTGGTGGCATGCTGGCGGCGACGGTGATCGCGATCTTCTTCATCCCTCTGTTCTATTACCTGGTGGAGCGAATGTTCGGGGAAAAGGA
This sequence comes from Pseudomonas sp. NBRC 111139, assembly GCF_001753955.1. Taxonomy (NCBI): domain Bacteria; kingdom Pseudomonadati; phylum Pseudomonadota; class Gammaproteobacteria; order Pseudomonadales; family Pseudomonadaceae; genus Pseudomonas; species Pseudomonas sp. NBRC 111139. The sequence goes on along the minus strand of NZ_BCBP01000029.1, from coordinate 55,350 downwards.
CAACGCCCAAACAGCCGCCAAGCCAACTGCTTCGACGCAGGCTCCGACGATTCCCGACGGCGCGGCACAAAACCGACATGAGGGGGATTGAGATGCGTAAGCCTCCTATCCCGCTGATGTTGTGCCTGAGCCTGGCGGGTTGCATGGTGGGGCCAGACTACCAGCCCCCGAAAATCGACACCCCCGCTGCCTACCGTTATGCGGACAAGGAAGCAAAAGACCTGTCGAATACGCTGTGGTGGGAGCAGTTCCACGACCCGGTCCTGAATGAACTGATCCGCACGGCGCTGCTCGAAAACAAGGACATCAAGATTGCCGCCGCGCGGGTCGAAGAATTCCAGGGCCGTTACGGCCAGACCCGTTCCCTCTTGTTTCCACAAGTCGGTCTGGGCGCCCAAGGGCAGCGCTCCCGTTCGCCGCGTGACACCGGTCCGGTCTCGCTGGACCCATCGGTGGACCCGGTGTTCAACAACTACCAGGCCATTCTCAGTGTGAACTGGGAGCTGGATATCTGGGGCCGGTTGCGCCGCCTGGATGAATCCGCCCGTGCCGATTTGCTGGCCTCGGAAGAAGGCCGTCGAAGCGTGATCTTGAGTCTGGTCGCTTCGGTTGCGTCGAGCTACGTGACCCTGCGTGACCTCGACCGGGAACTGGAAATCGCCCGCACGACCGCCAAGGCTCGCAGTGAGTCCTACGAAATATTCAAACTGCGCTACGGTGCCGGCACCATTTCCGAAATGGAACTGGCACAGAATCAATCCGAACTCGAGCGCACCCAGGCGTCAGTTGCGCAACTCCAACCCCTGGTCGCGCAACAGGAAAACGCCTTGGCCGTGCTGCTTGGGCGTAACCCTGGGCCAATCATCCGCGGCCGTGACCTGGCCCAACTGAATCTGCCAACGGTGCCGGCCGGCTTACCATCAGACTTGCTTGAACGGCGACCGGACTTGCGTCAGGCAGAACTGAATCTGATATCGGCCAATGCACAGATCGGCGCTGCCAAGGCTCAATACTTCCCGACTATTTCCCTGACCGGCCTGTTAGGTTCCGCCAGTAACCAACTGTCGAACCTGTTCACTGGACCCGCTTCCACCTGGTCCTATGGTGTGGCGGTAAGCATGCCAATCTTCACAGCCGGCGGTATTGCCGGGCAGGTGCAGCAAGCTGAAGCCATCCAGAAACAGGCGCTGCAAATTTACCAACAGTCGATTCAATCGGCGTTCAGGGACGTGGAAAATGCCTTGGTCGCATCGAGCAAATCCAGAGAACGGATGGCCTACCAAGCCAGGCAAGTCGAGGCACTGAGCACTTATGCCCATTACGCACGGTTGCGCTACGACAACGGCTATACCAGCTACATCGAGGTGCTGGACGCCGAGCGCAGCCTGTTCGACGCCGAATTGGATTACACCCGCACCCGCGGTTCGGTGTTCACCAACATGATTGATCTGTACAAGGCGACTGGTGGTGGCTGGGTGACCGAGGCGGACAAACTGACAGCAACTGCCAATCAAAAGCGACCATGAGCATGATGGAGACACCGTGCCGGCAGACCGGTTTAGCCGTGCCAACGCCAGCGGTAGCTGTACCTTGGCCCTCTCGAGGTTAAACACTTGCGCTGGAAGGACAGTGTCGCGGGATGACGGATCCGGCTCACAGGCAAACCACAAAACGCTCCCGCCAAGGCTATGAAATGTGCGGTTTTCCAAGCGGAGCATCCACGCAGCTCAGGGGCAGGCTGCTACGCTTTTGTGATGGGACCGAACCATAACGCGATCTTGCTCCTGAACAACTTCGACTTCGTTGAGTAAAGGAGTGGAAATGTCTCCCAGTAAGAAGAAATCCGTCCAGGGTGCGGCTCGAGAACCAAAGTTCGGAATTTACGAGCCGACTTTTCGCTCGCGAAAAGAACGCCTGAACGCAGGAGAGCGGATACGCGAGAGCCTGCCACACTCATCTCACGCAGTGTGGAAACCACCGCGCAAGCATCGTAACCCTATCGATCTCCTTGAAGCGTCCAATCGATATAGACTCCCCAGTCTAGTGCCCGTGCGCTATGGACGCATGTTGCGCAGCCCCTTCACCTTCTTGCGCGGTTCTGCGGGATTGATGGTTCATGACTTGGCCAGCCTCCCCAACACCGGCATTCGGGTACAGGCGTGCGGTGATTGTCACCTGTTGAACTTCGGACTGTTCGCGACACCCGAGCGCAATCTGATTTTTGACATCAATGATTTCGACGAAACCCTTCCCGCCCCCTGGGAGTGGGATGTCAAACGCCTGGCGATCAGCTTCGCCGTCGCAGCTGCAGATAACAGGCTCAGCGAAAAAGATGCCCACGCGATCGCCGTCAAATCCGTTAAAGCTTACCGGGAACGTCTACGCGAGCTTTCGAAATTGAGCCCGCTGGAGGTCTGGTATGACCACCTGGATGCACAAACGATCATCGATATGGCCCCCAATGCCAAAATCAAAAAAAACCGTGAGCAATTGATAGAAAAAGCCAAGGTTCGAGTCGGCGATTATCTTTATCCCATGATCAGCAGTGAAGTGGCGGGCCGTCGACGCCTGATCGATCAACCCCCTGTTCTGTTTCATATCTATGAAAAGGACTTTGAAAAACGGGTGCATGCGGCACTGCAAGACTATCGATTATCGCTACCCCATGAACGCCGCATACTGTTTGATCGGTACCGTCTCGAAGACTTTGCCGTCAAAGCCGTCGGAATAGGGAGCGTCGGCACCTATTGTTTTGTCGGCCTGTTCTTTTCCGCGGAGAACCACCCCCTGCTTCTGCAATTCAAGGAAGCGTGTCCTTCCGTGTTGGCGCCTTACGCGGGAAAAAGCGAGTACGAGAACCAGGGGCAACGCATTGTCACAGGGCAGCGGCTGATGCAGTCTTCCAGCGACATTTTTCTGGGCTGGACGCAAGGCCAAAAAGGCCGCCATTTCTTTGTGCGGCAGTTGCGAGACATGAAAATGTCTGCGCCGATCGAAGGCGCAACGACCACACAAATGAAGCTGTACGCCGAGCTATGCGGTCGTACCCTCGCGCGTGCCCATGCAAAATCCGGGGATGCGGCACTGATTAGCGGCTATTTGGGTAAGTCGGACTCCTTCGATCAGGCCATCGGCAAATTTGTCATGACCTATGCAAAGCAAAATGCAAAAGACTATGCCGCGTTGGTAGCCGCAGAAAAATCCGGACGGATCAAAGCATTGAGAGAAGAAGACTGACACCGCCGCCCCGTGCTGTTGCCTTAACCGAACGCGCTGAATGCCATTACCTGAGGCCCACCAAAAATGCGTCATGAGGCAACACTATGGATCACCAGACCTCAGTGCCGAAGATCACGCACCTACCGTACCGTATCCGCCTGTTGTTACTGATCGCCACGGCGTGCTACGTCGGAGGCTGCGGTACGCTGGGGCCGACCTCGATACAGCGCGATCGCACAGACTACGGCACAGTGATTGCCACGACCTGGAAAGAACAGACACTGCTCAATATCGTCAAGTTGCGCTACGCCGATGCACCGGTGTATCTGGAAGTCTCTTCGGTGATCAGCTCCAGCGCCATACAAAGTCAGGTCAACCTCGCAGCAGGCTGGTTTTCGGGATGGCCCAACGACGGTAGCAGTCAGGCCATAGGCGCATCCGGCGTTTACACAGATCGTCCAACAATCAGCTATACACCGCTTTCCGGGGAACGGTTCTCACGCTACTTGTTGCAACCCTTATCTCCTGAGGCCGTTTTTTCGCTTATTCAGGCAGGCTACCCGGTCGACCGCGTGCTGCAATTGACCGTCCGAGCAGCGAATGGTGTGTACAATCGATCGGTATCGCCTACACGCTTGCGTGCCGCAGATCCACGTTTCTATGAGCTATTGGATGCGTTAAGGCGGATACAGCGTTCGGAATCGCTAGGTGTAAGAGTCAGTACCCGCGCCAACGAAAGAAGCGAAGTGCTCATGATCGAACGTGACATCCCCGATGATGTGGAGAAGGATCGCCTTACCGTACGAAAGATTCTTCACTTGCGGCCCGACAAGGATGAACTGACACTTACTTTCGGTATGGTATCCAGGAGCGATACCGAGATTGCGCTCCTGACACGCTCCATGTCAGAAATCTTTCTGGAACTCGCCGCGACGATCGAGGCCCCTGCCGCGCATTTGCAAGATGGGCGAGCAAACCCCATGCCTCCCGTGCCCGATCATCCCAGTCCGTGGGACGATCCTCTGGTTCGCATCCATTCGAGCGAAGAGCGACCCGCTGATGCCTATGCTGCTGTGCACTATCGCGACTATTGGTTTTGGATCGACGACCACGACATGAAATCCAAATCGGAGTTCTTGTTCATACTGGTACTGTTCTCTCTTGCCGAAACAGGCGTGGCGCCGCAAGCCCCGGTGATCACCGTACCCGCTAACTGATGTGACAGTCATTATCCATAACCCGCCAAGGTCATATCAAAGGCGCTGCCGGTTGGACGAAGTGAAATAGGCAAGGATCATTGATCTTTATCAATTGTTAACGGTTAATCGAGTTCACGCTGATAACGACGCAACGCCGCACCGCCACGGAGTACCCGCCGTAAGCAATCCATCGTCGATTACCTGTTGGCGATAGCACTGTTCGATGGCCCTTTCCCGGGCTTTGAACCTGCCAACCTGCTGTCAAGATCAAGCGAGATCTGCCAGGTGCGCCCACCCTGCAGAGTTTACGTAGTCAAGCATTGAGCATTAGCCCCCTATTCGGCCACGCGTTGCACGTTGCCGGACCAAGGTTCAAAACATTGAACGCGGCAAGGAGTTTGCGATGGCTGATTCAAGCAAAAAAATGAGCCTGGTCGGGCTCACGACGCTGGTGACAGTCAACATGATGGGTTCGGGGATCATCATGTTGCCTACCAACATGGCTCAACTGGGTGCCGTCTCGCTGTTGTCGTGGCTTTTCACGGCAATCGGCTCGATGGCCATCGCTTATTGTTTTGCCCAGTGCGGCGTCTTCTGCTCACGCTCTGGCGGGTTGTCCGCCTACACCGAAGAGGCTCACGCGAAGTCGGGTTTTTTCCTCTGCTCGTACCTGTACTTCCTGTCTCTGGCCATCGCCAACGTAGCCGTGGCCATCTCTGCGGTGGGCTACATGACCGCTTTCTTGCCCTGGCTGGGTAGTGGTGCCATCCCGTTGTGCATAGGCACCATCGGGCTAATCTGGCTGACCACCTTCGCCAACTTCGGCGGCCCCGGCATCACCGGCAAGATCGGTGCTTTCACGGTCTGGGGCGTGATCATTCCGGTAGCAGGCCTTTGCATCATCGGCTGGTTCTGGTTCAAGCCCGATGTACTGGTCGCCGCCTGGAACCCTAACGATCTGCCGATTTCCGAGTCCATCGCCAAAGCCATTCCTCTGACCCTGTGGGCGTTCCTGGGCATGGAGTCGGCGGCCCAAGCCACCGATGCCGTGGAAAACCCCAAGCGCAACGTGCCACTGGCCTGCCTGTTCGGCACCTTGGGGGCTGCCGGTGTCTATATACTGTCGACCACCGTCATCCAGGGCATCATTCCCAATGCCGATCTGGCCAAGTCCACGGCCCCCTTCGCGCTGGTCTACGCCACGATGTTCAATCCATTGGTAGGCCATATCGTCATGGCCCTGGCGGTCATGGCGTGTGTCGGCTCGCTGCTGGGGTGGCAATTTACCTTGGCGCAAACTGCCAAGATGACCGCCGACCAGAACCTGTTCCTCAAGTTCTTCAGCAAGGTCAACGCCATGAACGCCCCTGTCGTCGGCATGATCGTCTGTGGCGTGCTGCAAACCTTGATGGCCCTGTCGACCATTTCACCGGATGCCGCCGCCCAGTTCAGCAAGCTGGTCAACCTGGCGGCGGTGACTAACCTCATCCCATATTTAACCGCGCTGACTGGTCTGCTGGTCATTATGTACAAGGCCGGTGTCTCAACGACGATCTACGCGCGCAACCTGGTAGTGCTGCTGGTTGCGGTGACGTACTCCTTGTATGCCCTGTATGCCTGCGGCAAGGATGCGGTGATGGGCGGCACCCTAGTACTGGCCTTCGGTTACCTGCTCTACGGTTTCCTCGCCAAGCGTTTCACCGACACGCTGCCAGCCGAACAGGCCGGGGCCGGCAATCCTTAGGCGCGGCAGCCAGGACTGCACAGACATCTGCATACGGGGAAACCGGACATGAACGTACCCTTGATCAAAACCACCCGTTTTTTGCTCGCTCTGGCGTTTTTGACGCTGCCTTTGATGGCCAGTGCCTCCACACTTGAACGCGTGCGCAGCAGCCACAGCTTCACCATGGGCTACCTGCCAGACCTGGCCCCCTTCAGCACGCAGGAAGGCGACAAAGCCAGCGGCTATGCCATCGAGCAGTGCCTTAAAGTTGCAGACAAGCTCAAGCGCGAACTTGGCCTGCCGGACCTGCAAGTGCGCTACCAGCCGGTTACGGTTTACGAGCAGGTCAGTGCGGTGAGCCAAGGGAAAGTCGATATTCTCTGCACGCCGACTCCGCCCACTCTGGAACGGCGCAAGACGATCAGTTACGCCATACCGATCTACACCGCCGGTCTCTCTGTCGTGGTGCGCAAGGATGCCCCCGAATCGCTGCTTAATGTACTCAATGGCAAAGTCGCCAATAGCGGACCGACCTGGCGAGCAAGCATCAACAGCGGTCTGGCCAACCACACATACGCCACCATTGAGGGCGGTGTAACCGAAGACTGGATTCGCGAAAGGATGCGCCTGCTTGGTGTAATCGCTTCACTGGTTACCGTGGCCAACAACGATGAGGGCATCAAGCTGGTCGCCGACGGCAAGGCGGACGCGTTCTTTGCCGAGCGCATGTTGCTGAAAAACGAAATAGCCAAGGAAGGGGCTCCCAAAAACCTGATGCTCCTGGACCGCATATTCGAGTACTCGCCGGTGGCGATGATGGTGGAGCGCAATGACGACGACTTCCGCCTGCTGGTCGATACGGCCTTGAGCGAAGCCTATCGTTCGGGCTCCATTGAAAAGGACTACGACAAATACTTGGGAGGGACCAACGATATCGTGAAGAAATTGTTCAGGGTGTATGCGTTGCCCGAGTGACATCAATCACTACAGGCCGTCTGCAAGCAGCTTTCCGGGCGCTGTATGAAAAGCCGTCTCAAGGCTTTTCATACAGACGCTAACCTTGGCCACAGGTCAGTAGGAGATACGCCATTTCCTGAGCGTGGCAAGTGTCGAGGAAACCATGGGATACAGCCTGCCAATCCACGGGCAAAAGAAACGGCCTCTGAGGTCGTTTCTTTTTTTGCGTCTTTGATCGAACTTAGGAAACCCAAGACTCGACCACATCAGATCCATATTGAGCCTTCCACTCCTTCAGCAGTTTGTGGTTGCCACCTTTGGTCTCGATGATCTCGCCGTTGTGCGGGTTCTTGTACTGCTTAACCTGACGAGCGCGACGAGGTGATTTCTCTGCGGCAGCAGGTGCGGCACGGCGACTGGCCTGTGGATCCAGAAGGTTGATGATGTCACGAAGGCTATAGCCATATTGGCCCAGCAGATCGCGCAGTTTGGTCTCAAACTCGATTTCTTTCTGAAGCTCACGGCTGCCTTTCATGGCCTCCAGCTCGGCCAACTGGGCGGCCAATTTTTGCTCAAGTTGTCTAAATTCTGCCAGACGCGACATGGGGATACTCCGAAGTTGGACAGGTGACCTTTAGAACATCCTAACGCAGTTTAAATTCAAACCGAAATGAAAATCAGGGCCACCTGCTCCACTTTCCTGTTGCAGTGCAAGCGCCACACCGCCTATGTCTCATTTAGAGATGCCTGAATTTGAAACCCTCCAGCCTGACCTTGGCGAGTAGAAAGTTATCTACGCTGACACGCACCCAGGTTCCGTGCGGAGACACGACGGGCCTGTAGGAACGCAGATCATCCAGGTCAGTAGCCGATGCGGGGTAGAAGATCCCAGCGCTGCGTGAGCGCAAAAAGCGCCGCGAGTTATGGTCGTTATTTGTGAAACACCACACTAGAACTCCACCCTCCCCCGACCCGCCTTGACAGCGCTGCGCCTGGCTTTTCCTTCGAGGCGGCGGGTCTTGGAGCCCAGGGTCGGCTTGGTGGGGCGACGTTTCTTATCGGTCTTGCCAGCGTTGATGATCAACTCGGCAAGACGCGCCAAAGCGTCCGCACGGTTCTGCTCCTGTGTGCGGTACTGCTGGCCCTTGATGATCAATACGCCGTCGCCGGTGATACGACTGTCACGCAGCGCCAGCAGCCGCGCCTTGTAAAACTCGGGCAACGATGAAGACGGGATGTCGAAGCGCAGGTGCACGGCGCTGGATACCTTGTTGACATTTTGCCCGCCCGCGCCTTGCGCGCGGATGTAGGTGAGTTCGATTTCGGCATCCGGCAGATGCACGTTATTGGAGATGGTCAACATGATAGGGCCCTTTTCATTCCCCATTATCACAGACTGCGCCGCTGTCCCATAGGACAACACATAATGCTCTGTCCGTTCAGGGTCATCGTGAGCGCCGCCACGCAGAAAGCTCCACCTGAGCGCTAGGCCAGCGCGTACAAACTGAACCTGCGGGGACAACTGACCGAATGTGAAGGCCCAAGAGGCGATCGTTACTGCATTGCCTCGGCCACTGTCATCACCCACTCGGACGAGTCCCCATGGCGTTCGTAATTGGACGCGCAGGCCACGATGCCATGCTTGCGGAGCGTGTCCTTGTCCTGCCGGTCAACGGCCGTAATCATTCAATGAGCGTTAGCGGACGCTCGGGTTTTCCAAAGCGAAAGCAACACGCCGCCAATCAGAAGGCCGATGGTAACGCTCAACGATATTTCGACTGGTACTTTACCCACAACGCCATGAAGGAAGATTTTCGCGCCGATAAAGACAAGCACCAGAGCCAGGGCGTACTTAAGGTAAACAAAGCGACTGATCATCGCAGCCAATGCAAAATAGAGCGCTCGCAAGCCGAGAATTGCAAAGATGTTCGACGTATAAACGATGAACGGATCCTGCATGATTGCAAAAATTGCAGGCACGCTGTCAACAGCAAACACTAAATCTGCACATTCAATCAGGACAAGTGCAAGGAATAGTGGCGTCACCCATAGCGTTCTGTTCCCTGACACGTCAGGCAGCGAACCACAAAGCGTTGACCGTGCAATTCCTTGGTGATGCGCAGGTATTGTGTGACATTCCTGCACATGGAAATTGCCCAAGCGACTACGTTTCAGCTCGCCCCGGGCAACGCGGTCCAGTCCAGCGTCGATCTTGTCCAGCAGTTTTCTCCCACTCCAGCAGCCACAGGCGAAGCGGCTTCCTGCCTCTGCCTGCTCAAGAGCACGGACATGATTTGCAATCTGACCTTAATGTTATGTTATAACTAGCCACATCAAGCCTTACCTCTGGCTCGCCTGCGAACCGGGCCCAGGGAACGGAAGGCTGGATGAAGCTGACCAACCCCTTCCCCGGCTGGAACTGATTCATACCCCTTGCTGCTACGTGCAAGGCTCCCACCACTGGATAGACATGATGAGCTCAGCATTACCCGACGTTTCCGTCACCGACCTGGCCCCCAGCCTAAGCCCGTTGCAATGGGTCGGCATGCAGGGTATCGACCTGCCGGTAAGGATCGAAGAAGCGACCTACCAGCACGAGCTACACGCCCGGGCGGATGTCCAGGTCGACCTGCCGGCACCGCACGTCAAAGGCATTCACATGTCCAGGCTGTATCGCCTGCTGGACGCCTGGGGGCAGGCTGCGGCGGTCTCGCCGGCAAGTCTCTTTGCGCTGTTGCAGGAGATGATCGACAGCCATCAGGACTGCGAAAGCCGCAATGCCAGGTTGCGCCTGGATTTCGACTTGTTGGTTCGCCGCCCTGCGCTGGTGACCGAGGGCCTCTCTGGCTGGAAGTCGTACCCGGTTCACGTGCTCGCCACGAAGGTCGGCGGGGCACTGAACCTGAGTATCGAGGTCAGGATCGGCTACTCCTCGACCTGCCCGTGCTCGGCCGCTCTCTCCCGACAATTGATTGAGGACGGCTTCCTGCGAACCTTCAAGGACCAGCCGCTGCTCGAAGCCAGCGCCGTCGCGCAGTGGCTGCGCAGCAATGCGTCGCTGGCGACGCCGCATAGCCAGCGCAGCGAAGCTCGGGTGCGCGTCGCGGTGCCTGCCGATGCCCCTAATCTCGGGTTGCTGGGCCTGATCGACCAAGTCGAAGGCGCCTTGCGCACGCCGGTTCAGACCGCCGTGAAACGGGCTGACGAACAGGCTTTCGCGGCACTCAACGGGCAGAACCTGATGTTTGTCGAGGATGCTGCGCGGCGTATTCAGGTAAGCCTGCAGGGTTACCGCGATAGCCAAGTGCACGTTCGCCACCTGGAAAGCCTGCACCCGCACGATGCCTCGGCCTGGTCCGCCCCGCAGGCATCTGGGCCTGACCAACAAGAATCATTTGCAACCGGTAATGAGCGCTAACCACTGGTGTTACGTTATTACATCTAATAACATGCGCATCCCAACACATGAACATTCTCTCATCAGGATTCATTTGTCAGGCCTGACGCAAGACGGGCCGCTCTACTCGCAAGGGTTTCTTGTCATCTGTGATGCAGCACCGCCCGAAGCAGCGCGCGGCATCGATGTTGGCATCGAGTGCGGCCTGCACAGCCCACACAGTGGCGCCTGATGGTGTATCCGTCGATCCCCTTCGAGCTCGTGGACAGTGCCCAAGTCAGGACGTACCCAAAATTGCAACGTTATAGCGTGAAAAACGGAGACTTTACGTGAACCCTCGTGCCCCCCTTCTGGCCGGCCTGACGCTGGGCTTGTTCGGCCAGCCGATTTCAGCGGCACAACCCTTGCTGCTGAACGAAACCTCCATCACCGACGCCTACCTCGAAGAACGCGCCGACGGGCCGGTGCAAGGCTATCGTGCCAACCGCTCTGCCACCGCCACCCGCACCGATACCGACCTGCGCGACACACCGCAGAGTATCGACGTCGTGCCCGCGCAGGTGATCAAGGACCTCAACACCACCCGCATCGACCGCGCCCTGGACTTTGCTGGCGGCGTGTCGCGGCAGAACAACTTCGGCGGCCTGACTTTCCTCAACTACAGTGTGCGCGGCTTCACCACGGGCGAGCTGTACAAGAACGGTTTCGCCATCAACCGCGGCAGCTACAGCGCGCCGGACACGTCGAACATCGAACGCATCGAAGTGCTCAAAGGCCCGGCTGCCAGCCTGTACGGCCGTGGCGACCCTGGCGGGCTGGTCAACATCGTCACCAAGCGCCCCCAGGCCGAAGCCTTCAGTACGCTCACGCTCAGCGCAGGCAGCTGAGACCGCTACCGCACCGCCCTGGACGCCAACTCGCCGCTGGACAGCGAGGGGAATCTGCTGGGCCGGATCAACCTTGCCGTCGAAGACAACGACAGCTTCCGCGACCATGTCGGCAGCGAGCGCCGTATCGTCAGCCCCTCCCTGAGCTGGCAACTGTCACCCGACACCCGACTGATGATCGACACCGAGTTCTCCCGCACCGAGTCGGTGTTCGATCGCGGCATTCCGGCGGTCAACGGCGAAATGGGTTCGGTCAAGCGCTCGACCTTCCTTGGCGAGCCGAATGACGGCAAGATCCGCAACGACAACCAGACCCTCGACGTGGCGCTGGAACACGTGCTCAACGACAACTGGACGCTGCGCCTGGCCAACCACTACACCCAGGGCACGCTCAAAGGCAACAGCTCCGAGCCCCAGGCCCTGGTGGGCACCACCATCACGCGCTTCTATCGCGAACGCGACTTCGAATGGAACGACAACATCACCCAGGCCGAGCTGCACGGGCAGTTCGAGCTGGGTGGCTGGCAGCATCAGACCCTCGTCGGGCTGGAGTACGAAAACTACCGCAACAGCCAGAAGTACCCGCAAAGCGCCACCTCCGCAGCATACGGGCTGGATATCTACAACCCGGTATACGGCAAGCCGAAGCCAGCCATCACCCGTGCCAACGACTTCTTCGAGCACACTGAAAGCTATGCGATCAACCTGCAAGACCAGATCGCTTTCACCGAGCGCCTGCGCGGGTTGCTGGGCGTACGCCTGGAGCGCTTCGAGCAGACCTCGCAGAACCGCACCACGGGTCTCAGCAACAGCCAGGAAAAGGACGTTGCCACACCGCGCATCGGGGTGTTGTACCAACTGACCCCGCAAGTCGGCGTGTTCGCCAACGCATCCACTTCGTTCAAACCCAACACCATCGGCACCCAGGGCCAGGTGTACAAGCCTGAAAAGGGCTTGGGTTACGAGACCGGAGTCAAACTTGACCTCCTCGACAGCCGCCTGGGCGCGACCATCGCCCTGTTCCATATCGACAAGGAGAACGTCATCACCACAGACGCCCTTGGCGAGAGCGTGGCGGCGGGCGAAGCGCGCAGCCAAGGCCTGGACCTGCAGTTCAGCGGCCAGCTGACCGACGCGTTGCGAGTGATCGGCGCCTACGCCTACATCGACGCCGAGGTCACCAAGGGCGACGCAGCCCTGCCCAAAGGCAGCGACTTGCTCGGCATCGCCCGTAACAGCGGCAGCCTGATGGGCGTGTACGAATTCCAGGACGGTGCCCTGCGCGGCTCGGATGTGGGCGCAGCGGTGAACTACGTCGGCGAACGCCCCGGCCAGGCCGGCAGCGACTTCACCCTGGACGCCTACAGCACGGTCGACCTGCTGGCGCACTACAAGGCCAGCGAACAGGTCACCGTCGGCCTTAACCTCAACAACCTGTTCGACCGCAAGTACTACGAACGCTCGTACAACAGCGCTTGGGTGCTGCCCGGGGAGCCACGCAACTTCAGTGTCAGCCTGACCCTTAGCCTTTGAACCGAGGAACCATCATGCATCCATCATTGAAAGTCGCTTCCCTGTTGACCCTGATGGTCAGCGTCAACGCAGGCGCCCACGGCCTGTGGACCGAGGAGCGACGTGGCAATATCGAGGCTGTGTACGGCCACGGTGCCGAGGATAACGCCTACAAGGCGGAAAAGATCAAGCGCGCCTGGGCGTTCGACGCGACCGGGAACATGGTCCCGGTCACGGTCGAGCGCCTGGCAGATCATGCCGTGCTGCAACCACTTACCCCGCCTGCGGCACTTGCCGTGCTGCTGGACAACGGGCCTTGGTCACAGCGCCCGGACAAGCAATGGGTCAATCAGGATCGCACCCACGTCAAGGATGCGATCGCCTCCACCCACAGCTTGAAATACAGCCTGGCGATCTACCAGAGCGGTGCTCGCCTGCCGAAACTGGACATGCTGCGATTGGCGATCGTTCCCCTGAGCGACCCTCTGCAAGTCGGGCCAGGCAAGACGCTGGAAGTGCTGGTACTGCTCGATGGCAAACCGGCTGCTGATATCCCGCTGCAGGGCGATTACCGAGGCGCCCCTCACCAGGTCAGCGCCACCACCGACAAGCAAGGCCGGGCACGTATAACCGTACGCAATGAAGGGCTCAACATCATCGCGGCCCAGGCTACCCTGCCAATGGCAGACGGCAGCCCCGTGGCCCAACAGAGTCTGTTCAGTTCACTGACGTTCCTGGGTGAGCCGCACCACGAGTAACATAAGCGACCTACCTCGGCCGAGGTATGGCAGTTAGAGACGTTCGGAATGAGTGCCTGCAACCAGCATCCGCACCATGTCCATCGGCACAAGCCCGGCTGCGGCCACACGGCAATCGAACACGATGGGCATGTCGATTACCTGCATGATGGGCACTTGCATCACATGCAGAGCGATCATGTCGATGAACGCACTAGGTCGCGTTTGCCGAGCCCCCAGCGCTAATTGAAGAGGTCAACACTTGCGGGCGCTCCTCGGGCGCTACCACCGGGGCAGCAGGCATCCGGTATTGGTTCTCCCACTTCGCCACAACCAGAGGCGCCAGTGCGTTGCCCAAGACATTCAGCGCCGTGATCGGCATGTCCATCAAGCGATAGACTCCGGCGATGAATGCAATACCTTCCACAGGCAGACCGGCACTGGTCAGCGTAGCGGTCAAGATCACGAACATGGCACCCGGGACGCCGGCTGCGCCCTTGGAGGTCAGCACCATGATGATGATCAGCATCACCTGGTCAGCCAAGCTCAGGGGAATTTCATACAGCTGCGCGATGAACAGCGTGCCGATGCCCACGAACAGCGATGCGCCATCCAGATTGAAGGAATAACCCGTAGGGATAACCAACGTAGCAATCGAACGCGGCGCACCGTAGGCCTCGACCTTTTCAATCAGCTGGGGCATGACAGTCGCCGAGGCGGCAGTACTGAATGCCAGGATCAACTCATCCTTGATCGCCTTGATCAGGTCGAAGATGTTGATCCCTGCAACCTTCGCGATGCCGCCCAGCACGACCACGCCGAACAGAATGACCGCGACGTAGGTGACGGCAATCAGTTTTGCCAGAGGCAGCAACGCGGAAAGCCCGAAGTTGGCTACCGTCACGCCGATCAGGCCAAAGATCCCGATCGGTGAGTAGTGCATCACGATATGCGTCACCTTGAACATCGTCGCGGAAATGGCATTGACTACCGCGATCAACGGCATTTTCTTCTCTTTGTCCAGAGCACTTAGCCCAAAGCCGAACATGACCGAGAAGAACAGGACAGGCAGCAGCTTTCCTTGCGCCATTGCACCGACAATATTGTCCGGGATGATATTGAGGATGACTTGAGCAAACCCTGTGCTCTCCGAGGTAGAGGGAAGCGAGAGCGATTGGGTGTTTGCCAGCGTCGTCAAGTTGGCACCTACGCCTGGCTGCGCAAGATTGCCAACCAGCAGGCCACACACAATTGCGATGCTGGTCACGACAAAGAAGTAGAACAAGGCTTTCACCCCTACCCGCCCTATCGCCTTGCTATCACCATTGCCTGCGATCGCGCCGACCATGCACGCGAATACAAGGGGTATGACAATCATCTTCATCATCTTGATGAAAATATCGCCGACGGGTTGCAAAAAGCTGCTGATTATCCAGGCTTTGTACTCGGGAAAGAAATTGAGAAGTGCCCCCACTACAACCCCGAGCACAAGACCTACAATAATTCTAGTCACCAGACTAGTCTTCGCCATACGTCCTCCAGTTATTATAATTTGGACTGTACATTGGCCGGCAAAAATGCCAAACACATCGTTGGAGCCTGTTATTTTTATTGAGTGGCCACTCATCGATACACGCCTCTTATCTCACGCAGACAAAGCGGGAGGCGCGTCCCGAAGGTTTATACCAATCAGGTGGCAAATACACCTTCAAAGTCCTTGAACCCTTTGATCTCGATCGGGTTGCCACTGGGGTCCAGGAAAAACATCGTTCGCTGCTCCCCAGGTTGGCCCGGGAATCGTACAACCGGCGGTATGTCGAACTGCACACCATGAAGCGCCAGGCGGTCTGCCATCGCGAACCAGTCATCCAGATGCAGCACCAAGCCGATATGCGGCATCAACACTTCATGGTCGCCGACTTTGCCGGTGCGGGTCGTTGGAAAAGGAACACCTTTGTGAAGCGAAATCTGGTGACCGAAGAAATCGTAATCCACATAAGTTTCACTTGTGCGGCCTTCTTTGCAGCCGAGAATGTTACCGTAGAAGTTACGAGATGCTTCGAGATCTGTAACATGGTATGAAACATGAAATAACGATTTCATAACTACCCTCTTTGGTTTCTGATAGAACTTTTGGGGAGGTTAGCGTAGCCTCGCGCAAGTGCTAAAGCGCATTTTTCCATCTCTCAGCGAAAGGAAATGTTTTGGACACTCGATTTCTCGAAAGCCTGATGGCGGTGATAGAGACTGGCTCGATTGCAGCGGCGGCTCGACGGGAAAACCTGACAGCACCTGCAGTCAGCCAGCGTATACAAGCACTCGAGAAATCGCTGGCGTGCGAACTCCTGAACCGAAGCGCACATGCTGTCGAACCTACCGAGAAATGCCTGTCGTTGCTGCCGAAGATTCGAGATCTGATCCAGGGGGCAGCAGAGCTGAAAGAGGATCTGGACACCGGTAGCCTGTCGGGGTATCTCAAGATCGGTGCGATCTCTACAGCGTTGACAGGCATATTGCCAGAGGCCATGAATCAGCTATCAAGCATTGCCCCGCAACTGAGGCTACGTATCACGCCAGGGGACTCACGCAGTCTTTACGAACAAGTAGCCTGCGGAGAGCTCGATGCGGGAATCATGGTATGTCCGCCCTTCAGCGTCCCCAAAACCATTCGTGTACAGGTGCTTCGAGAAGAACCCCTGATGCTTTTGACCAAAGACCCCGTTGACAAGCGCGACATCCGCTCGACGATTCTTGGTCGAAACCTGATTCGATATGACTCACATGCCTGGGGTGGGCAGATTGCACAGCAGTACTTGAATGACAATGACCTGCAACCCGATGTCCTCTGTAATCTGGATGCGTTGGATGCTATCTACATCATGGTCGCAAAAGGCATGGGGGTGTCTGTTGTCCCACTCTGGGCGGGATTGAAGACTGACGACGTACAGGCAACGCCAGTGTCGGACGCTGACAGCTACATGTACATGCGCCAGGTAGTCCTGCTTCACAAGGCCAACCCCAGAAGGCCCAAGGCGGTGGAGGTTTTGAAGGCACAGCTTATGAATAACTGCAGCTTTCCATAAGGGCCTACACTCTCGGCAACAGGAGGTGTTCATGATAGCTCGCTGGCGTTGGTTGGCTACGCGAATTGCCAAGCGTCTCTGGTTCAGAGCAACGCTTTTCTCCCTGTTGGGGGTGGTTACCGCGCTACTGGCCATGGTGTTCAAGGATGCAGTGCCGGTCAGCTTGCCTGCACGTATCGGTGCAGATGCCGTTGACAAGATATTGGGCATCATCGCCTCGAGCATGCTTGCCGTCACGACGTTTTCGCTCAGTACAATGGTCTCGGCCTACAGTGCCGCCAGCAGTGGCGTAACCCCGCGCGCCACTTCGTTGGTCATGGAGGACGCCACGACCCAGAACGCTCTGGCGACCTTCATCGGGTCCTTTCTCTTCAGCCTCGTCGGCATCATTGCACTGAGCACCGGAGCCTACGGTACACAAGGTCGTGTAGTGCTTTTCACCGTGACGATTGCAGTGGTGGTCCTGATCATCTACACCTTGCTGCGCTGGATTGATCACCTCTCCAAACTAGGGCGCGTGGGGGAGACGATCGACCGTGTCGAAAAAGCAGTGATCAAAGCCATCGAGCAGCGTGTTGAACACCCTTTTCTGGGCGCTGCAGCCTACCCGCCTGACCTCAAGTTTCCTGGGGTAACCCATGAAGTGAAAAGCCGCCAGACCGGCTATGTCCAGCACATCGATGTCCTCACGTTGAGCAAGATTGCAACGCGAACCGAGATTCGAATTTTCCTCGAAGTCCTGCCTGGCACCTTTGTACATGAGGGTATGGTGGTGGCACGGGCCTTGGCCGTGGATGGCGAGCCGCTCGATGACAATGGCGCGCTGGACATCGAGATGCTCGCTGCCGTGACCGTCGGCCTCAGGAGAACGTTCGAGCATGACCCGCGCTTCGGGCTTTCGGTGTTGTCAGAGATCGCCTCGCGAGCGCTTTCTCCAGCGGTAAATGATCCCGGCACAGCCATCGACATCATTGGCCGCGGCATTCGCTGCCTGACGTGTTGGGGGAAACTGCATCCCGTGGCGCAAAGCACGGATAACAAATGCCCGCAGGTCTATGTTCGTGCACTGCTGGCGGATGACCTGTTTGACGATTTTTTTGCGCCGATCAGCCGGGACGGCGCGGCTTTGCAAGAGGTCAATCTGCGTTTGATCAAAGCCCTGGTCAGCCTGGCGCGCATCAATCCCCGCGCATTTCAAGCCGCCTGCAGCCGGCATGCCGCGCGCTTGCTTGCACACGCGGGCAGTGGGCTTGTACTTCAACAGGACAAGGACGAGCTCCGCGCGCTTGCTGCCGAACTCATCGGTGTTCAATAAGTCTCGTGCGCCTGTACCCGATTGAATATTCGTGCTTGAAAAATCACCCTGTTCAGATGCACTAGAAGATGTAGAATCCCTCGCCAACCTCCCAACCTGATCATTCAGTTTTCACGCCGAGTCCCGCCATGAAGCTGGCCCACCACACACGATCACATGTCGCCTGGGTGCTGTATTTCAGCATCCTGTTCGGCTCGTTGCTGTGCGCCATGGGCCATGGGCAAATGGCCGGGTTGCGCCTGGCTGGTATGGATGATGCCGCCTGGTGCACGGCCGACAGCAGCGGCATGGTCCAAGGTGAGCAAGACTTCAGCGATCCGACCCTGCCTGCCGGCGGTGACTGCGTGATCGCCAGCCTGTTCAGCGCGACACTGCTGGCCGTATTTTTCGGCCTGCTGACCCTGCTCGCCTGCGAGCCGGGCAGCCCCTTACCCAACCAACCTCCGCCACGCCTGCCCAAGCAGCGTTGGCCACTGGTCAATCCCCGCGCCTCTCCTGCTTCGCTTCTCGCGTTCTGACATCGCCGCGTCCCCGTGCCGCCTGATCGGCAGCGGGCGTGTGCTCACCGATTTCAGCCAGGAAGCCTTGCATGTTCCGCATGACCACTTTGGCGCTGCTCGTTGGCAGCGCAACCTGTGCCTGGGCGCAGGATGACACCCTGACCCTGCCGGCCAGCAATGTCACAGCCACAGCCAATCAACCCAAGGAGGCAACCAGCCTTGACCTTGATCGCCCCATCGAAAGCGGCTCGCGGCTGAACCTCAGCGCCAGGGAGAACCCCGCTTCCATCAGCGTTGCCGACCGCAAGACCATGGAGCGCATCGGCGCACGTAACTTCCAGGACGCCGCCAATGCACTGCCCGGGGTTAACGCCTCGGCTCCGCCCGGCTGGGGCGGATATGTGTCGTACCGAGGGTTCAACGGTGCCCAGATCAGCCAGTTGTTCAATGGCATCAATTTGCAGTATGGCGGCGCGGCGCGCCCGGTGGGCGCCTGGATCTACGACCGCGTCGAATTGCTCGGCGGGCCCTCCTCCTTCCTCAACGGCAGCGGCGCTGTCGGTGGCAGCCTCAATTTCATCACCCGGCTGGCAAGCCGTGACGAAGACACCTTCGAAGGGCGCGTCAGTTATGCACGCTACGACACCATGGAAACGTCGGTCGCCTTCAACAAGGCGCTGAACACGGGCGACGGCCCGCGCCACTATGCCCGCCTCGACTACAGCCGCACCAGCACCAACGGCTATATCGATCGGCAGGAGAATGGGGCCGGCAACCTGGCTTTCTCGCTGCTTAGCGACATCAACGATCAGCTCTCGCACACGCTGGCCATCGAATACCTGGAAGAGCAAGAGGACAGCCCCTACTGGGGCACACCGGTATTGCAGCCACTGGTCGGTACCTTGCACATCGACAAGCACAACCGTTTCAACAACTACAACGTCGAAGACGGTCGCTACGAGCAGCGCACCCGGTGGCTGCGCTCGATCACCGACTATCGCTTCGATGACAACACCCAACTGCGTAACACCTTCTACCACTACAACGGCCAGCGCGATTACCGCAATCTCGAGGTGTATCGCTACAACGCCGACAACAGCGCCATCGCTCGCTCAGGCGGCTATCGCCAGCGGCACGACCAGGAGGTCAACGGCGACAAGCTCGAGCTGACCCACCAGGGCCAGTTGTTCGGCCTTGCCAGCGATTGGGCTTTCGGCATGGACTACAGCACCAACCAGCAAACCAACTACCCGCTGTCCAAGGGGGCATTCGACACGGTTGACCCGAACGGCTTCGAACCCGGGCACTTCCTCGATATCCCCGGTATGGACGCGCCCATGACCAAGGGCAGAACCACCACCACCGACACCACCTCGGCCTTCGTCGAGAACCGTACCCGCCTGACCGATCAACTGTCGTTGATAACCGCGTTGCGCTACGACCATATCGACTTCGACGTGGTCGACCATGTGGCGCGAGCCAGGCTGGACCGACGCTGGGACGCCATCACCGGTCGCCTGGGGCTGGTCTATGACCTGACCTCCAACGTCAGCCTGTACACCCAATACAGCACCTCGGCCGAACCACCAGGCGGTACCCTGACCAGCGCCTCGATCAGCCAGGTCGGCGACTTCGACCTGAGCACCGGCCGTCAGGTCGAAGTAGGCAGCAAGTTCGACTTCCTCGACGGCCGCGGCTCGGCGACGGCAGCGGCGTATCGCATCGTGCGCAAGGATATCTCCGTGCCCTCCTCGACCGTGCCCAACACCACCGAGCAGGCGGGCCAGCAGACCTCCACCGGCATCGAGCTGGCAGCCTCGTTCAAGGTCACGCCCAAGCTGCTGGCGGCGGGCAACTTCAGTTGGGTGAATGCCGAATACGATGAATTCAACGAAACCATCGGCGGCGTGGTGTACTCGCGCAAGGGCAAGAACCCGGTCAACATCCCCGACCGCGTGGCCAACCTCTGGTTGACCTACGACCTGGCGCCCGGCTGGCAGGTCGGGGCCGATGCCCGCTATGTCTCATCGGTGTACGCCAACACCGCCAATACCACATGGGTACCGTCGTACACCGTCTACGGGCTGTCCATGACCCACGACCTGGACAAGCACGTGCAAGTCAGCGCGCGGCTGCGCAACCTCACCGACGAGGTGTATGCCCGCTTCATCCACCAGACCAACACCCAGTACTACCTGGGTGAACCGCGCAGCCTGGAAGTCGCTGTGCAGTGGCGCTACTGATGAGCGTGAAGCGCCAGCTGTACCTGTGGCACCGCTGGCTGGGCATCGTCGCCTGCCTGTTCATGGCGCTATGGTTCGTCTCCGGGGTTGTCATGCTGTACGTCGGCTACCCCAAGCTGACACCGGCCGAGCGCCTGGCCCACCTGCCGGCTTTGCCGGCGGGGTGCTGCGCCGAGTTGCCCGAGCATTGGGCGCAACAGCCGCTGAAGGCGCTGCGCCTGACCAGCCTGGGCGGGCGCGCGCACTATCTGCTGGAACTGGCCGACGGTCGCCGCGTCATCCTCGATGCCGCCAGCGGCGAGCCTCTGGCTCGGGCCGACGCAGCCTGGGCCCTGGCCAATGCCCGGCAGTATGCCGGTGACGCCGGGTTGGCTTACCTGGGCACCGTGGACGAGGACATGTGGACCCACTCCAGGGCATTGGATGGCGACCGCCCCTTGCATCACGTGCAGGTAGACGATACAGCCGGCACCTGGCTGTACCTGTCCAGCCGCACCGGCGAAGTGGTGCGTGACGCCACCGCCCAGGAGCGTGCATGGAACTGGGTCGGTGCATGGCTGCATTGGCTCTATCCTCTACGGGGCGGGTTCGGCTTCGACAACGGCTGGCGTACCCTGGTGATCGGCCTGTCCCTGGGCGCAACGGTCATGGCGCTCCTGGGCATGACCGTTGGCATACTGCGCCTGCGGCTGCGCAAGCGCTATCGCAGCGGCTCGTGCAGCCCCTACCCTGGCGGCTGGCTGCGCTGGCACCACATCGGCGGGCTACTGTTCGGCACGGTGCTGGTGCTGTGGGCATTCAGCGGACTCATGTCGATGCGCCCCTGGGGTGTGACCGACAGTCGTTCGCAGCTGGCCCCACAGGCGCTACGTCAGGGGCCACTACGCGCGATGGATATCGGCCAGACGGTTGCCCAGGCCATGGCCAGCCTGAGCCGGGAGCCTGGGTTCAACCCTGTCGAAATCCAGTGGCAACGCCTGGGCGGCGACACCTTCCTGGTTGCCCGCAATGCCGCCGGCGATAGCCGGATTCTGGAAGCCGGCGCGCCGCCGGCGCGGGCCTTGTCCGAACGACGCTTGCTGACAGCGGCCCGTGCGATGGCGGCAGGCGTCGTGGTACAGGCCAACTGGCAAGGGCACTATGACGCCTACTATTTCACCCGTGACGCCCAGAGCATGTACGGCTTTCAGAGCCGCCCACTGCCGGTACTGCGCCTGCGCTTCGACGACCCCGCCAGCACGTGGGTCTACCTCGACCCGGCCAGTGCAGAAGTGGTAGCCAGCCACGATGCCAGGCAACGCACCGGTCGCTGGCTGTTCAACCTGTTGCACAGCTGGGATCTGCAGCCACTGCTGCAAAGGCCGGTGTTACGCGAAGGCCTGATCATCGCCTTGAGCATCGGCGGCCTGGTGGTTTCACTCAGCGGCGCCGTACTAGGCTGGCGAAGGCTACGCAGAATGACCACTCGAGTTCGCGGTTGAGCCTCCTTTCGTGTTTGGCAGCGGCCTGAGCGATTGCCGCTGATCACTGAAAAAACAAAAGCCGGGACGGTAATGCGCCCCGGCTTTTGTTTGACCCGATGAAAACCCTGCCAAGAGTAAAACACCGGATCAACTTCAACGTAGCACGGCACCTGCAAGCCGCCACCCTGCGACAGTTCGCCGCACCCTGCCAGCCAGACCGGTAGATGAAGCCCTGACACCGCACATGCGTCAGAACGTCGCACCTGACAGGGATAACCAGGCTCTTAGACTCTGCCTTCCAATAAAAAACCTGAGAGGTCGGTCATGAAGAAAACACTGGCAATGCTTGCTTGCCTGGCAACCGCCAGCCTGGCTCAAGCAGCCCAGGACCCGGAGGCGGTCTTCAACCGCGCCTGCCAGATGTGCCACAACGGGCAATTGCCAATGGCGCCGAAGAAAGGCGACCACGAGGCCTGGAAGCCACGGCTGGCCCAAGGCAACGATGTTCTGGTGAAGCACGTCACCGAAGGCTTCAACGCCATGCCGCCGCGCGGCCTGTGCATGGACTGCACCGCCGACGATTACAAGGCCGTAATCGACTACATGTCCAAGTGATTCGTGCGCCAGGGACGCCTCCAGTAGGGTGCGCCTCTGGTAACCGCCTACAAAGAGTCAGCGCGGCGGTATCTTCCAAGCCAAAGGCACAGCAACGCCCCTAGCATCAGCACCGCGATCATGGCCTTCCAGACCAGGCCATAGCCTTGGGCTTGACGCAACAGCACACCGAACACAGGTGGCCCTAGAGCAAAGCCGGCGAAGAACCCGACTGACACCAGGCTGGCCGAAACGGCGGGTGGGCCAAACGTCCGGTCGCGCAGGACCATGCCCATGGCCACCGCATTGGTCGCCACCGCCGTGAGCCCCATGCCGATGCTGCCGATCCACAGCCATGCCCAGGACTGCAGGCCGGCCAGGCTTGTGCTGAAAACTGCCAGCGCCGCCAGCACGCACAGCACACCCAGCATCAAACTCTCGTCCTTCATACGCGCAGCCATCGGCGTCAGCAGCACCCGAGCCAGAATCCCCATCAGCCCGAACACCGCCACCAGTGTGCCAGCCAGCGCAACAGGCACACCTTGCGCCCGGGCATACACGCCCAAGTAGGTCACGAACGACGACAAGGCAATGGCCACGCAGCATTGCACCGCCATCAACAGTGCCAACCCAGGCGAAGGCCGCTGCAGGGCAATCGGCACGCTGGCCCCGCACGTCTGCAGCGCCGGCAGATGACGCAGAGCGATCATGCCCAACAGCAATGCCATCGGCGCAAACAGCACCAATGCCTGGCGCCAGCCCAGATGCTGGGCAAGCAGGGGCAGCAGCAACCCGGCACACAGCGCCGACACTTGCACCCCCGCCTGCTTGAAGCCGACGCTCGCGGCCCGTTCGGCGACCGGCAGGTGCTCGGCAATCAACAGGTTGGTCGCAGGATTGGCCATTGCCTGGGCAGCGCCACACACGGCCAGGGCAAGGACTAACCCGACGAAGCCCGGCAGCAGGCCGGCCAGGCCATAGGCGAGGGCACAAATGCCGAACAACAACCCCAGCGCCCGCCGTCCACCCAGGCGATCGACGAGGGCCCCGGCCCATAGCGACAACAGCGCGGCCAGGGCAAAGGCACTCATGGTCAAGTAACCCAGCCAGTGCTCAGGCACCTGTAAATCAGCGACCAGGTAGGGGCCCAGTGCGCCTATGGCGTAGAACACCAACATGGGCAGGGCCATGGCCGCGCCCAGCAGGCTGCGCAGCAGGATCGTCGATGGTTGCCGTGCCTGGGATATCGACAGGTCGTCAATCTGCATGGGAGCGGTCCCCATCGTTGCCCGTTGCGCCGACCCAGTCTTCAGGTAACGAAGACGGCGCGGCGAAATTCAATCCTCCTGCGCATCGGTAAGCGTCGATCAACTGCCGCCCCAATGCACTGACCAAGGCATCGTCGGTGCCATCCATGAAGTGCGTGGCACGGGCATGCCGGTAAATCCCCGCCAGTGGCAAACCGTCGCCCAGCCCTTCGGCGCCATGGATCTGGATCGCCGAGTCCACATTGAGGCTCAGGGCGCGCGAAGCAGCCAACTTGGCAAGGTTGGACTCCACTTCATTGGCCTGGCCTTGGTCGAAGCGCGTCGCGGCATCGCGCAGCAGCGACCGCGCAGCATGAATCGCCTGGTAGGCCTCGACAATGCGCAAGCGTACCAACTGCTTGTCCGCCAGCCGTGCCAGCGCACCGCGCGGCGACACGATGCGCGCGCCCATCAGGTCGAAGCAGCGTTGCGCCATCCCCAGCCAGTGTGCCGAACGCAACAGCCGCCCTAGGCCCAAACGCTCCTGGATCAGCGCCAAACCTCCACCCACTTCACCGAGTACCTGCCCCGGTCCCACGCGCACTCCGCTCAAGCGCACACCGGCTTGCCCCTGGTAGCGCCCCAGTACGGGCATTCTCCCGACGACATCCAGCCCAGGCGTTCCGGTCGGTACCACGAACAGCGTCAACCCCCGTTCCAGCGGTCCCTCACGGGTGCGCGCGACCACAGTGATGAACGCTGCCTGTTCGGCGCGGCAGATGAACCATTTTTCGCCATCCAGGCGCCAATGATCACCACACCACTGACCGCGTGTTGTAAGAGTGGCGGGTATCGAGCCGATGCTATTGGGCTCGGACATGCCGTAACTGGCCAGCGCTTCACCGGCCAGCACCGGCGCCAGCACTTCTTGGCGCAGTTGCTCGTTACCATGACGCAGCATGTAGCCGTCCAGCGCTGCCTCGGCACCGAATACTGCCGGCCCATGCTCCGAGCGCCCCTCCTGTTCGGCCAACGGCAGGTAATGGAGCAGGTCGCCGGGTTCAAGGCCATTGGCAAGGCCCCATAGCCCGGCTTCCCGTGCGGCCTGCTGCAATTGCGCCAGACAAGCGTGAGCCGCAGCATCGCCCGCCTCCAGACAAGCCTCACGGGGGATGAGCTGTTGATCCATGAAGCGACGGATCTGAATCGCCCTTTCCTGTAGCCGATCACTTTCACGCATGGACGAACCTCAACAGGCAATGTTCAAACGACGTTGCAGGAACGCCAGGTCGGCGGCCAGCGCCTTCTTGTCCACCTTTCCGGCAGGGCTTAGCGGTAACTCGTGGTGGAAGCGCAGGTATTCTGGCCATTTGTTCTTCTCCAGGCCCTGATCGCCCAGGTAGTCGGTCAGCTGCTTGAGGGCGAATCGTCGAGCCCCTGGGCGCAGGGTCAGGCAGATGCACACCCGTTGCCCGAGCTCAGCGTCTGCTACAGGTACACAGGCCGCGCTGACCACATCCGGGTGAGCAGTGACAATCCGTTCGATCTGCGCTGGGCTGATGTTGGCGCCACCGCGGATGATCACGTCCTTCTTGCGCCCCACCAGCACCAAATGGCCACTGGCATTGATCAGCCCCAGGTCACCGGTGCACACCCAGCCCTGGTCGTCGCGATAACGTTGGTCAAGCTCCGGCGCATTGACGTACTGCATCGGACTCAAGGGGCCTCGGGCCTTGATCTCGCCGACTTGCCCCGCGGGCAGTTCATCACCGCCCTCATCGACGATCTTGATCTCGCAGACACTGGGGTTGGGCTGGCCGACACTGCTCAACACCACCTCAAACGGGTCGTCCGGCAAGTTGTGACAATTGACCCCGTCGGCCGACCCGTACAGGCTCACCAAGGCGCAACCGAAGGCTTCGACGCAGCGCCGGATACTCTGCCCATCGATCAGCGCACCGCCACTGACCAGCGCCACCAGGCTACGGCGATCGACCTCGGCCAACGCGGGATCGGCCGCGATGCGCTGCAGCATGGTCGGCACGGCGAATACATGGGTCGGACGCAATTGCTCGATGGCACGGATGGCATCGGCCGCTTCGAAACGATCCAGCACCGCCAGTGAACCACCGAGCCAGGCCAGGCACCCGGCGGTGGCCGTGGAGCCGAATGCCGAGCCCAGCGGCACCAGGTAGAGCCCACGCAACCCATCCCCTTGCGGGTGCAGCCGCTGCAGGAACCGGCCCCGCCCGCCGACCAGCGCATTGTGTGAATAGGCCACCAGCTTGGGCTCGGACTCAGTGCCCGACGACACCAGCAGGCGTGCCGGGCTGTTCGGGCAAACCACAGGACGGTCGCTGGCTGCCAAGGGGGCCGAAGCCAGCAGACTGGCCAGGCTCGCCCAACCCTGGCGCTCGCCACCATCGACCACCAGGATGCGCAGGCTCAGCAGCGTCGGACGAAGCGACTCGATGACCGCGCACAGGTCGGTATCGCCTTGATGTGGTGCAACGACCACCGCCCGTGCGCAGCAACGCTTGAGCAGCGCTTCGATGTCCAGACGGCCACGCCCCGGCGGAAATGGCGCGACCACTGCACCCAGCACGGCGGCAGCCAGGTCGATCGCGCAACACTGCCAACCGTTACCGATCTGGTAGGCGATCACATCACCGGCGACCACCCCACGGTCTCGCAAGCCCTTTGCCAGGCGCAGGCTGTAGTCGTGCAACTGCCGGTAGTTGACCTGACTGTTCAGGGTCAGTACCGCCGGCTTGTCGGGCGTAACCTGGACGTGCTCCTCGAACAGCTCGAACAGCGGCTGGTCGGCATACCAGCCAGCTTCACGCCATGCTTGCCTGACAGCAGCGGGCACCAAATCGATCATGCCGGAATCGTTCATATAAACCTCCATGGGGAAAGCACGCGGGTGTAACTGCCTGGCTGCAGCCAGGGCGACAGACGTGGGTCCTGATGCAATTGGGCAAGGTCCTGCCAGACGATCGCGACGGGTACACCTGCTGCCAGCAACAGCGAGTGCCAGTGACTGGCAGGCTGGCATGGCAACTTTTGCTGTAGCGGCTCGAACATGGCACGCCACGCCGACTGCGCCGGAAGATCGAACAGGCGCCTGACTGCATTGAGGTCGCGGGGCACCGAGCAGTCGATCGCCAGGCGCGCATCCTGGCACTGGAACACCATGGCGCTGGCCTCACGCCGGGCCAATCGGGAACGGCAAAGCACATCGGCGGCGCCGAGCAACGAGCTGTCAACGCGGCCTGCAAGGCCGTGCAGGTGGCGGGCCAGCAAAGCCGCGACGATGCCCTGGGCGGCAAGCACGCCCCCGAACACGTCGAGCACTGTGAACAAGGAACCACCCGGGTTGCCTTCACCCTGGCCGATCAGTTGCGCCACGCCGGACCAGGCCTGCACCGTGAAGTCCGTCCCCGGCAGACCGGCAGGTACATTGGTCCCTCCCCAGCCCCCGGCGTAGGCATAAATCAGTGCGGGGTTGGTCTGGGCCAGGTCCGGCTGGTCGAGCCCGAGTTCCTCGGCCTTGCCTGGCGCCCAGTTGTGCAGGAACACGTCAGCCGCGGCGGCCCGCTGGCGCAGCAGGGCGCGTTCGTCTGCGGACTTGATGTCCAGTTCGACCACCGACTTCAAACCGTTCAAGGCGTCGAAACGCACCGAGCAACCTTGCGCCAGTGGGGCCATGCCACGCAGCGGATCACCGCCAGGCATTTCCAGGCGGGTCACCTCGGCCCCCAGAATGGCCAGCAGGTGCCCCGCGAGTGGCCCCTGGATCCGCCGGCACGATTCGATGACCTGCAGACCGCTCAACGGCAAGGCCTGACTGCAGGGCCGCGAGGGCGGCACGACCGGTTGCAGGTCGAACGACCAAGGGCTGTCGCCCAATGCTGCCAGGGCGCCGCGCCGAGCCAGGTCGTGCACTTGTGTGATGGCCATGCCTGTGTTGGCGCAATGATGCTCGATCTGCGCGTAAGACAGACTGGCCAGCGCTTGGCACAGGGCTTCGGGCACTGGTGCGATGGCCCGTGCATAGCGCAGCAGGAACCCCTGCCAACCTTTGCCGCTATCGGCCCGGGACACACCTAATGCGTCCCAGAAAGCCAGCCATGGACCGGCATCCAGGGTTTCCAGTTCGAAGGACACGCCGTCGGCACTGATGAAGGGCGGCCGCAACTGCGCGGACGAACAGCCCGCCGGCAGTTGCTCGGCGCCCCCCTCGGCTGTCGCCCCGGCGAGGTACTGGCTGATACACAACAAGCCCGCCCCCGGCAGTGACAGGCTGCAGTCAGCCATTTCGCCACCGCGCAGGCGCCCCAGCACCGTAGCCATCAACCCAGTCAGCACCAGGCTGGCAGCGACGTTGCTGAGGTAATCCAGATCGATAGCCTGGGCTTGCCCACTGGCCCTCCCATGCACCGCCATCAATCCGCAAGCGGCTTGCAAGGTGAATTCGCTGATCCCCGTCGGGGCGCCATCGCCCCAGCCGGTGATGCGGCACTGAGCAGGGTGCAGGCCCTCACCCTCCAGGCGATAGACAAGCGCCTGGTCGTCGGCGGGCACCTCGCAAAGCAGCAGCCCCAAGGCCTGCGCTTGTAGCGCCACGGCACGCTGCAGCGGCATCTGCTCATCGGCAAACGGTCCGAGCAGACGGCAGCCACTCAGCACCGCAGCCTGGCTCATCTGGCACCTCCGGCCACCGCAGGCAGGATGATCAGCTCGTCGCGGTCAGCCACCACGGTATCGAGGTTGGCGAGAAAACGTATATCTTCGTCGTTGAGGTACAGGTTGACGAAGCGGTGCAGCCCTTGCTCGTCCATCAAGCGTGGGCGTATGCCCGGGTAGCGCCGTTCGAGGTCGTCGACCACCTCGCGCACCGTTTGCCCCAGGGCTTCGACGCGTTTGTGGTCCTGGGTGTAACTGCGTAACAGGGTCGGAACACTGACAAAAACCGGCATGGGTTACTCCTCGGCTTCAGAGCCGATCACGAGAAAATGAGATAGCGATCGCGATTCAGGCGGCGCGGCTGTCGCTGTCGATAATGCGCAAGCTCTCTTCGATGACCTGGCCCTGCGCGATGCGGAAGCTGCGCACCGGGTGCTCGCAGCCTGGCGCGGTGGAGACGATCAGGTAATGGGCATACGTTTCGCTGGCGAACTCGATATCGGTCCTGCTCGGGTACGCCTCGCTGGCAGTGTGCGAGTGGTAGATCACCACCGGCTCCTCCTGCTGAGCGTCCATCTCGCGCCAGACGCGCAGTTGCTCGCGTGGCTCGAACCGGAAGTAGGTTTGCGAGGCGGCTTGATTGGCCATGGGCACCCAGCGTGAAGGCTGGTCGGAGCCTTCTCTGCCGGCGATCACGCCGCAGGCTTCGAGGGGGTGTTGCTGCCGTGCATGCGTCAGCAGGGCGTCGAGCAAGGCTCTGGAAATGGTCAACATGATGGTTCGTCCTCTCAATAGCTCGGCAAGGCCGGCTCCACATCCTTGATCCAGGCCAGGATGCCGCCCTGCAGATTTTTCACGCGGCTGAAGCCCAACCCCTGCAACTCCAGCAGTACCGCCCGAGACCGGACGCCTGACTTGCAATGCAGCACCAGGGGCGTGTCACTGGCATAACGGTCCTGCAACTGCGCGGCCAATCCGGCGTGCCGGGGCATCAGTTGCGCCCCCTGGATGTGCGCAATGTCCCACTCAGTTGGCTCGCGGACGTCGATCAGCACCACGCTCGGGTCATCAAGCAGCAGCGCCTGCAGCGCAACAGCGCTGATCTGCGGCACCTCGACTGCGGCTGGCTGCACACCGCCGCAAAAGGTCTGGTAATCATCCAGACGGGTAATCGGCCGGCGATCCGGGGCACGACGCAGACGGATCTGGCGGTAACTCATCTCCAGTGCGTCGTAGACCATGAGCCGGCCGAGCAGTGTTTCGCCGATACCAGTGATCAACTTGATGGCCTCGGTGGCCATGATCGAACCGACCGACGCGCAGAGAATCCCCAGTACCCCTCCCTCGGAGCACGACGGCGCAAGCTCCGGTGGCGGCGGCTCGGGATACAGGTCGCGGTAGTTCAGACCACCGCCACCCGGGGCCTGCTCCCAGAACACCGAGACCTGGCCTTCGAAGCGGAAGATCGAGCCCCAGACATAGGGCTTGCCGGCCAGCACGCAGGCGTCGTTGACCAGGTAGCGGGTGGCGAAGTTATCGGTGCCGTCGAGGATCAGGTCGTACTCGGCGAACAACGCCAAGGCGTTCTCCGGCTCCAGGCGCAGGTTGTGCCGGCGCACGTTGACCAACGGGTTGAGGTCGGCGATGGCCTGCGCGGCACTGTCGCTCTTGGCCTGGCCCAGCGTGGACTGGCGGTGGATCACCTGGCGTTGCAGGTTGGACGCTTCAACCACGTCGAAATCGACGATGCCGAGGGTGCCGACTCCGGCTGCCGCCAGGTACAGCAAGGTTGGCGAACCGAGCCCCCCGGCGCCGATGACCAGCACCTTGCTGCTCTTGAGCCGGCGCTGGCCGTCGAGCCCGACGTCGGGAATCAGCAGGTGGCGGCTGTAGCGGGAAATCTCTTCGCTGCTCAGTTGGGCGCAGGCGTCAACCAGTGCGGGAAGTTTCATCGTGAAGCTCCTTGGCTTAGGGCCTGCCCATTGTTCGCCAGCCCACGGGGCGCGCACATCCTCTGACAGCACGCATTCGTATGGATTGCGCTTCGATGCATATGGATTACGTCGACACGGCGCCGCGCTTGCCGACCTCCTTGGGCGCAAAGCCGAAATAGCCGCTGAACGCGGTGCTGAAATTGCTGGGGTGGCTGTAGCCAACCTTGTAGGCCACCTGGGCGACCTGGCAGCCCTCCTGAAGCAGGATGTGGGCACGCTGCATGCGCAGTTCCAGCAGCATGCGATAGGGCGTGGTATCGAACAGCTCATGAAAGCCCTGCTTGAGCTTCGCCGCACTCAGGCCGACGCGGCGACACAGGAGCGGGACAGTCAGCGGCTGATCGAGCTCGTCGTGCAGCAGTTGCCGGGCCTGCTCCAGGCGCTTGACCAGTGCCCCAGGCAACAGCGGCCTGGCCTCGGGCGGTTGCACAGTCAGCTGGCGCAGAGGTTGGCTCAACAGGTTCAGCACATGCAGATGGATGTCCAATGGCGCGTATTGCCCTTGGGCCAATCGCGTGGTCAGGGCCTGGACATGACTGCACGCATCACGGCTGGTGGAGCACTGCAACAGTGGCACCTCACCCTGGCAATGCAGCAGGCGCCGGGCCTGCTGTTCGCCCATGTAGCGGCGCAAGGTGCGCTCACCCACGATCAGCTGCAGGCCACCGGCACCGGGACTGGTTTGAAGGCGCCTGGCCTGCGCTGCGTCGCGCAGCAACTGGGCAATGCTCTGGCCAGCCTCAAAGGGCCAGCAGCGACCTTTGCTGTCGACAAAGCGCAGAACGCCCTGCTCCAGGAAAGTCAGGCACAGCAGCGGCCCCCTGAGACAATCGCAGGCATGTCGCAGCGCAGCCCCCTGATTGCCGGCGTCGAAGCGCATCAGCAGCAGGTCGTCCTCGATGACCAGGTGTTGCGGCGCGCTGGCTGGAACGGCACGCAAACGCTGCAACGGCTCATGCGGGGTAACGCGGCGCAGCACGACACTAGCGTGCGCCACGCGTTTCATTCGCCACTTGCAAAGTATCGTCCATCGCCGGCACTCCTCCATGAAGCGGCGCACGACCATGACGGCCCGCCGCCCGCTTCGCTGGCTCAAGGCTTGCTGTGTGGTCCCGCAAGCCACCTCTTCGGCCCTATGCCTTTTGTCATGGGCCTGAGACGCGCGCACGGCCACGGGCACGTGCGCGAAGCGAGGTTCAGCAGGGAGAGGCGCGAGGGTTGGAGGACGGCCAGCAATAGCGGGGCGGCGCATGCCCATGGGGAACACGAGCGAAACGTCGCCGGTCGATGTTCGACAACAGCCAGGCCAGGGCGACGAGGAACACCAGGTGCACGAAGCCTGCCGCGCACAAGGGGCAAGTGAACGGCGTGGCCAGCCCGCTGTCGGGCAACACCGAAAGGTCCTTGGCGGCCAACGCCGAGGTGTCGGTGCGGACCGAGCAGAACTGTCCGCCGATGCCGTTCAACGCCAGCCCAAGCATCTGCCCATGGCCCAAGCCACAGGAGAACACATTGAACAGCGCAATGAAGTACAGGGCCCAGGCGATGAAGGCGCGTCGTGTCGGGTGGCGACTCATGAACCGGATCCGTGGCGTGAAAGGTGAGCAGATACCAACGGCGATTTTCGCCTGGCAATCCGTACAAGGCTTTCTAGACTCTACTGCGACAATCCGCCACACCACCTGCCAAGCCATGGTGAATTGGCATTAGCCTCATCAAGGTGCGGCAGGCTGTCGCACCCTGCATAGACAGGAAGCATTGCTAGACTCGCGCATCGCCCCATTTCAGCCGCCGCAGCCATCGAGCAAGGGATATGCACCGATCAGCAGGACGTCGCCATACCCTCGCCTGGATCCTCTACGCCAGCGTGCTGTTTGCCGTGCTGCACTGCGGGCTAGGCCACGGCCAGGCCAGCGGCCTGACGCTCAACGGCGCCGGTGGCGCCGTCTGCGGCCACGCCGGGGCCGCGCCCAGTCCGCTCGGCTTCGAGCAGTGGCTGGGTGACACCTCGGCCGCAGGCACTACGCTGGATTGCCCCTTGTGCAGCCACTCCGGCCTGGCGTTCATGCCCCTACTGCCCGACGCTCCGGTCGCCCGGGCAACACCTGACATTTCCCTGCCCGCCTCCCCCGCAGCCTGGCCTCGTCGCCTCTGGCCTGCAGCCAACCCCCGCGCCTCGCCCGCCCTGACCTGACCTGCCCTCCCAGGCCACAACGCGCCCATTGCTCAAATGCAACGGGGGATGCCGCCATGCGCGCGTCGTCGGCCCGCCTCGACTTTTCGCAACAGGAATACACAGAGCATGAAAAACAAGACGCTTTGCTGCGCAGCCGCACTCGCCCTTTCCAGTGGTACCGCACTGGCCCAGACCGACAGCGTGGAGCTGCCCGAAACCACGGTGGTCGGCACTTCGGTCATCGACCAGAACACGGTCGACAGCTTCGGCAGCCTCACCACCGTGGTCGGCCAGGAGCAGATCCGCGACCTCAACGCGCTCGACCTGTCCTCCGCGCTGCGTCGTACACCCGGCGTGGTGGTGTCGCGCTTCAACCCGGTCGGCTCGTTCGGCGGTGCCGAAGGCGGCGCGGTGTACATACGCGGCATGGGTGCCAGCCGCCCGGGCAGCGAGATCAAGACCTACATCGATGGCGTTCCCTTCTATATGGGCGTCTGGGGCCACCCGCTGCTGGACCTGCTGCCGATCAACGCGATGCAGAGCATCAGCGTGTACAAAGGCCCGCAGCCGCAGAAGTTCGGCAACACCTTCGCGGCCATCGACCTGACGCCCAAGGTTGCCGAGCAGGGCGACAACCACCATGGGGAGCTGCAACTCACCGGCGGCAGCTTCCGCACGGCCACCGAACAAGCCAGCCTGATTGGCCGCGAAGGCGATTTCGACTACCTGCTGGCCCAGGGGGCAGCCCACTCGGACGGTGACCGCAGTGACGGTGATGGCCGGCTGAACAATGGCATGGCGCGCTTGGGTTATCGGCTGAACGAGAACTGGAGCACTGGCTTGTTGGTGCTGCACGCCAACAACCAGGTCTCCGACCCCGGGCAGAAAGGCCTGCCGGAAACCAAAAATGGCGAGTTCAATACCCGCGGCACGCTCGCTTCGCTGTCATTGGCCCACAATCACGAATGGGGCGATGGCAGCCTCAAGGTCTACCACAACGAAGGCCGAGGTTCGGCCCTTGACCAGACCGGCCTGGACGGCGACACCATCAGTGATTTCACCCTGCAGGGCATTCGCTGGGAAGAGCAATTGCGCCCCTGGCAAGGCGGCGAAGTGGCCTTGGGCCTGGACATCGACGAGAGCAAGGGCGAAGTCCACTTCAAACGCATCGCCCCGGCGCCACAAGCGAAGTTCGACGCGCCCACCCTGCGCGTGACATCGCCGCACGTCGCCGTCAGCCATGCCTTTGCCCTCAACGACACCTGGACCCTGACCCCGTCGGCCGGCGTACGCACGTATGAGCACAACGTGTTCGACAACGCCACCGCCCCGCACGCAGGCCTGCTGCTGTCCTCGAACAATGTCGAGTTCCGTGCCAACGCCTCGCGCGGCATCAACTACCCCGGCCTGGAAGCTTCGGTGATGTCGAGCCTGATTCCGGCGCTCGGCGAAACCTGGAAAGACCTCAAGCCCGAGAAAGTCGACCACCAGGAACTGGGCGTGCGCTTCAACCCGATCGACAGCGCCACCCTCGACCTGGCGGTGTTCAAGGACAAGCTGCAGGACCGCTACCTGTTTGCCTTCCCACCGTCGGTGTCGCGCCCGTCGTATATCAACCTGGGTGATTACAACATCAAGGGCGCCGAAGCCACCTGGCAGCAACGCTGGACCAGCAACTGGAGCAGCTTCGTCGGGTTCACCTGGCTCGACCCTTCGCTCAAGACCCTGCCCTACGCACC
The DNA here is from genome assembly GCF_001753955.1 of Pseudomonas sp. NBRC 111139. Taxonomy (NCBI): domain Bacteria; kingdom Pseudomonadati; phylum Pseudomonadota; class Gammaproteobacteria; order Pseudomonadales; family Pseudomonadaceae; genus Pseudomonas; species Pseudomonas sp. NBRC 111139. Next base: position 20,673 of record NZ_BCBP01000029.1, on the reverse strand, counting down.
GCAGAAATCGCTGTCGCTGGGCACCACCTACGAAACCGGGCCGTGGCGCCTGTCGGCTGATGCGCAGTACCAGAAAGACATGTACGTGCTGGCCGAGGAACGCACCGCCGGCGCCAGCAACTTCTCCAAGGTCGACAGCTTCACCGTGGTCAACATGCGCGTAGGTTATGCCGTACCCGCACTGGGCAAGGTCGGCGAAGTGTTCGTCGCCGTGGAAAACCTGTTCGACCGTGACTACGCCTACCGCACCAACTACCCGATGCCCGGTACTTCGGCGCAACTGGGTGTGAAGATGGGCTTCTGAGCCCTCCCCTGACGCTGCCGGCCTGCACCGGCAGCCCTTTCAAGGAATACGCGCATGAAAGCACCGATTCTCGCCCTGCTGCTAGCCTGCAGCCCACTGCTGGCCGTGGCCGATACCGCCAGCGAGCAGCAGAGCATTCAGCAACTGATGCGACACAACTTCGAACGCCCGGATGCGCCGCTGGACGTTGGCCCAGTTACCGTCCAGGGCGACCATGCGGTAGCCGGCTGGTTGCAAGACCAGCGCGGCGGCCGCGCCTTGTTGCGTAAAGGGCCTCACGGCTGGCGTGTGGTGTTGTGCGCAGGCGATTCGCTGCTCGACCCGGCGACCCTGCGCAGCGCCGGGCTCAGTGACCAGGACTCAGCCCAACTGAGCCAGGCAGTGCGCCAGGCCGAGAGTGCTCAGCCAGCCGAGCGCGTCAAGCAGTTCGCGTTGTTCCAGGGCGTGGTCAAGGTCGACAAGGACGCTGCCCACGGCAATCACTGATGAACAAGCCGGGGGCTTTCACGCCCCCGTCATGTTGTGTCACCTTGACGCCTTCCTGGCACAAATGCTCCAGGCAATGGCTGACTCGCCCCCCTTCAAGCAATCGGCACAGGCGGCGTGGTTCACGCAATGCGGTGATCGCCATGGATCGAGGAAGGCGCATGCCTTTGCTGGCGTTTCTCAACTCGCTTTGAGGGCACGATCAGCAGCTGCGAGCCTTTGAGGCTGACACCCAGGGTGTAAGCCAGCAACATGGGGAGTAGCACACTGGCAAGAATCAGCAAGGTCCCCAAGGTTCTTTCGTCACTGGCCGCGCTCCATAGCGTCATGCTGGCAGACACTTGCACGCTGGAAGGCAAGATGAAAGGGAATAGAGCGAACCCTACGCTGCACAGCGTCGCACCCACCGTCAGGCCACTGCCCAGTAGCGCCAGGCCAGACCGGGCATTGGCGCAAGCGAACAGACTCATGACGGTGCCAGCCAAGGCAAGCACAGGTGCCAGGCCGGCTGCAGGCCAGGCCTGAAAATTGTCCAGCCAGCCAGGGTTGTCTGCCAGCACCACCCAAACGCCAGGCCCGCACAAAGTAGCGTGACGTTCCACCGCCCAAACACTGTAGCCGCGCGCATTCGCTGCCAGCCATATAGCAGCGACTATGAAACTGGCCAGGAACATCACACCCGCAGCGCCTGCGACCCGGCTTGCTGACTGATACAAGGAGCGGCCGCCGCGCTGCACCACCCAGGTAGCGCCAAACTGGCAGACCATCGTCAGGCTCACGACACCTGCAAGCAAGGCGAACGGACTGAACAGGCCACCCACTGTCCCGTGGAACTGCATACCCGCCTGGCCACAGCGACTGAATGGCAACCCAAGGAGCAGGTTGCCCAGCATGCCCCCCAGCAGGGCTGCCGGCAGCAAGCCGATCGCCAGCACGCGCCAGGCTCGTGGTCTGGCGGCTTGCCACGCAGATCGGCGCAACAGTACCAGCAGGCCCACAAGGCCCGTCACCAGGCAGGCCAGGCCACCGAGCGCGGGCCAGACCAGCGCAAGTGTGCCACCCAGGGCCAGCAACCACAGCAGGTTGATATGCGCAGGCGCCGCCGGTGCTTGCTGCAGCGGTTCTCCACTTCGACCCGATAGCCACGGCACCAGCACCCGAGCGCCCACATCCAGACTTTCGCCCAGCATAAAACCGATCAGCATTAGGCCAATCAATAGCCACCAGACGATCTTCAGCAGTTCATGGTCCATGACGGCTCTCTCAGCTCGAAGGAAAGCGGCGCATCCGATGGAAGGGCCGCTTTGGGTCGCCTGCCGTGCAGCATGGATGGGACAAGGCGATACAGGCAATGACCATGCTAGGCGCTGCCTGTTGTTCCCCCAACTGCGACAGCCCGTCGCATGTCGCGGGATGCGGTGACAGCACGGGCGTCCAGCAGTGGCTCAGGGCCAACTGCGGCAGCCTGTCGCACCAAAATGTACCGGCATGACCCTGCCACCAACCTATACAGCAACGACTATGCTTTTTGACCAGACGGCCTCCGTAAACAAGACTGCCACCGCCAATCAACAAGGAGTTCCAAATGAAACCCTTCGCGCTCAAAGGCTTGCGCAAAACCAATGGCTTGCTGTTCGGTTTGTTGTTGACCAGCTTCGCCAGCACCGCCCTGGCACAGGTCGAAGTCAAGGTGGAAGACCCTTGGGTCAGGGCCACCGTGCCCAGCCAGCCCGCCACAGGGGCCTTCATGCGCCTTACCGCCAGCGAGGACGTCAAGCTCGTTCGGGTCAGTTCACCCGTGGCCGCCAAGACGGAACTGCACGAGATGACCATGAAGGACGGCGTAATGACCATGAAGCCATTGCCGAGCCTGCAATTGCCAGCGAACCAGCCGGTAACGCTCGACACCCACGGTTACCACATCATGCTGATCAACCCCAAAGAGCAGATCAAGGAAGGCGCCACGGTGTCGCTGACCCTGACCGTGGTCGATGACGCGGGTAACGAAACCTCGGTCAAGGTCGATGCACCGGTGCGCCCGCTAGCCAGCGGCGAAGACGACTTGCCGGACTAACAAGCGCCCAGTTGGAGTGCTGCGCCCGCTCGCGTGTTGGCTTGCCCGTTTGCGGGCAAGTCCAGTGTGTGGCGCTGTATCTCGTTCTCTGCGCTATCCACCAGTTCGAGGATCAAACGGCAGCGCTTCAGGTAACGGCTGCCGGCGTCGGTCAGGGCAATGCGGCGGGTCGTGCGGTTCAGCAAGCGAATATGCAGGTGCGCCTCCAGGTTGGAGAGCATCCGGGAAACGCTGGCAGTGGTCGTGTCGAGGCGTTCGGCCGCAGCGGTCAGGCTGCCGGCCTGAACCACGCAACTGAACGCGCGCATGGCTTGGAGTACGTCCATCGTCGGTCTCTCACTAAGCATTCAATGAATAGAAAAACGGGCGGCGCACGGCCGCCTCTGTGCCGACCTGGCTTAGCCAGGCACCGGCAACCAGCGCCGGAAGCTGCTCTCGCCTTTAGCGCTAAGCGGGCTCCAGGAAAATTCCCAAGGGGGTGACGGCAAGTCTTCGTCCGCCTGGGAGGCTGGCAGCGCCGGGCGTACGCCGGTTTTCCACTCCACCACCCGCTCGCCCATCGGTTGCCAGGCCAGCACCAAGCCACGGGCCTGAGACACATCAGTCGCCACCCATAGGGCGGCCGCGGCCACCATGAAGGCCTCGATGTGCTCCTCAGTGACACGCGCCTGGTAGGGAGAGCTCAGCAACCAGCGGCAAACGCTGATGTAGTACGTCCAATCCAGCGCCGGATGGTGTCGGTAGGCCCAAGTCATGAAGCGTCGGAACAACTCAAGCCCCTCTGGCGGGTCGAGCTTCAGCAAGCCTGGGCAAACATCGAATAGCGTGTGCCAGTATGGCAGCAGGCGCGCATCGAGGTTGACGAAGCTGCGGGCATTGCAGGGGTAATCGGGAAACGGCAACAGGAAGTCGCCAGTGCGCGACGGGCGAACGGAGGGTTCCAGCAACGCTGAAGCGTTCAGGGTACGAGACATCGTGTGCTCCTGGGTACGGCTAGCCATCGGCAGGCCGACGCCCCGCTTTTAGCGGGTGCGGCCTGGGTCCTTGCAGGTCAGGCGATCGCTTTCGGGGAGGCACGGGGGTTGATCGACGGCCAGCAGTGCCGGGGCGAATGCACCAGAACAGCGGGTTGCTGGTCGACAGGCAGCACAGGCAGGGCAAAGCCGGCCAGAATCAAAGAGGCAGGCAGTGGTGCAGGGCCGCCTTGGGCGCAGCAGCAATGCCCGGGGGCTGACGTCTTCGGGCTAAGGTTGCCGTCCTTGTCCAGCATGGCCGGCTGTACGCCGCCCGACGAGCAATAACTGCCCGCCAGCAACTGCGCCAGGCTCAGGTCGCCCAGGGTACTGGCCATGGGCAATGCCAGTACCTTGAGCAGCATGGCAAGCAGCGCCGCGACCCAGAGGTTATCCCAGGTGCGTGCGCGCAGGCCGCAATGGCGCATGTTCACGCCTCGCCAGGTAGCGCGGGCGTGGAGATTCGACAGGTCATGAGGGCTTCTCTCCAACGACGGTCAAACCAACCGGCAGGCGCATACCTGAGCATGCACCGTGAATCCGGCGTGTTAATGGCAGGCACAGGCCTGCCACGGCGCCTAGGCGCAGGTAGCGTCAGAGAGGTGAAGCGCGAGGGTTGGACGACGGCCAGCAATAGCGCGGAGGCGCTTGGCTGCGGACCTCGCGCATGATCGGGCGGCGGTTGGCACTGGCCAGCAGCCAAGCGACACCGATCAGGAATACCAGGGTAAGAAAAGCCGCCGAGCCCATCGGGCAACTGAACGGAATGCTCAGGTCGCCAGCAAGGGCGCCGTCCTGCTTGGCCTTCAGTGAGCCGGTATCGCCACCGAGGCTGCAGAACGCACCGCCGAAGCCATTCAGCGCCAGCCCCAATGCCTGCCCGTGGGCAAGGCCACAGCCAAGTACATTGAACAGGACACAGAAGTACAGTGCCCAGGCAATGAGGGGACGGTTTGAAGGCAGACGGTTCATGGGCAGCGACTTTAGCATCGAAACCGGCCCCGTAGAAGCATCACCTCCGCCCTGCCCCCTCTGCGACAAGCCGTCACACCCGGCGCGGTTGGCCTCGATTCACCCGCGCAGGTGGCCCGCAGGGACAGATTGTCGCAGTTGGTCACACCCGCCACCGTCCTTACAGTGGCGCCGCCATCGCAATGGCCCGAGTAATTCCCCCAGAAACCAACGCTGAGCCGGCCAGGACCCGGGCTCTGCTTCCCGAAACCGGCGCCGAGGTGCGCCACCCTGTGAGGCCCCATCATCATGAGCGTGCTCGAGGCGCTAGACCTGGCTCGAATCCAGTTCGCCTTCACCGTTTCCTTCCACATCCTGTTCCCCGCCATCACCATCGGCCTTGCCAGTTACCTGGCAGTGCTCGAAGGCCTGTGGCTGCGAACGAATCAGCAGGTCTACCGCGACCTTTACCACTTCTGGTCGAAGATCTTCGCCGTCAACTTTGGCATGGGCGTGGTGTCCGGCCTGGTCATGGCTTACCAGTTCGGCACCAACTGGAGCCGGTTCTCCGACTTCGCCGGTGCCATTACCGGCCCGTTGCTGACTTATGAAGTGCTCACCGCGTTCTTCCTGGAAGCAGGCTTCCTTGGCGTCATGCTGTTTGGCTGGAACCGTGTCGGCCGTGGCCTGCACTTCTTCTCCACGGTGATGGTCGCGCTCGGGACGCTGGTCTCGACCTTCTGGATTCTGGCCTCCAACAGCTGGATGCAGACGCCCCAAGGCTATGAGATTGTCGATGGCCGGGTGATTCCGGCGGACTGGCTGGCCGTCATCTTCAACCCCTCATTCCCCTACCGCCTGATGCACATGGCCACTGCCGCATTCGTTGCCACGGCGTTCTTCGTCGGCGCCTCGGCGGCCTGGCACCTGCTGCGCGGGCGTGACAACCCGGCCATCCGCAAGATGCTGTCGATGGCCATGTGGATGGCGCTGGTCGTGGCTCCGATCCAAGCCGTGATTGGCGACTTCCATGGGCTTAACACCCTCAAGCACCAACCGGTGAAAATCGCGGCGATCGAAGGCCACTGGGAGAACAAACCTGGTGAACCGACCCCTCTGATCCTGTTCGGCATCCCCGACATGCAGGCCGAAACCACCCGCTTCAAGATCGAGATCCCCGCCCTCGGCAGCCTGATCCTGACCCACAGCCTGGACAAGCAGGTACCGGCGATGAAGGAGTTCCCGCCTGAAGACCGGCCCAACTCGACCATCGTCTTCTGGTCGTTCCGGATCATGGTCGGCCTCGGCTTCCTGATGATCTTCGTCGGCCTGTGGAGCCTGTGGCTGCGCAAGCGCGGCACGCTCTACACCTCGCGCCCGTTCCTGTACCTGACATTGTGGATGGGGCCGTCGGGACTGATCGCCATTCTCGCCGGCTGGTTCACTACCGAAATCGGCCGCCAGCCGTGGGTGGTGTACGGCTTGCAGCGCACTGCCGATGGTGTGTCGAACCATGACGCCACCCAGCTCAGCATTACCTTGGTCGCGTTCGTGGTGGTCTATTTCGCCCTGTTCGGCACCGGCCTCGGCTACATGATGCGCCTCGTGCGCAAAGGACCAAAACCTGGCGAGGGCGACCAACACACCCCAGGCGGCCCAGGCCAGCAACATACTCCGGCACGGCCGCTGTCCGCCGCCGACGATTACCAGGCAGAGGTGAACTGACATGGGCATCGACCTTCCACTGATCTGGGCGGTGATCATCATCTTCGGCGTGATGATGTATGTGGTGATGGATGGCTTCGACCTGGGAATCGGCATGCTCTTCCCCTTCGTCAAGGACGCGCGTGACCGGGATGTGATGATGAACACGGTCGCCCCGGTATGGGACGGCAACGAAACCTGGCTGATCCTCGGCGGTGCAGCGCTGTTCGGCGCCTTTCCGCTGGCCTACGCGGTGGTGCTGGAGGCGCTTTACCTGCCGCTGATCCTGATGCTGATCGGCCTGATCTTCCGGGGCGTGGCCTTCGAGTTCCGCTTCAAGGCCAAACCCGCCAAGCGCCACCTCTGGGACAAGGCCTTCATCTGGGGCTCGCTGGTCGCGACCTTCTCCCAAGGTGTTGCACTGGGCGCTTTCATCGAAGGCATCAAGGTGGTCGAGCGCAAATACGCTGGAGGCGCGCTCGACTGGCTCACACCGTTCAGCCTGTTCTGCGGGCTGGGCCTGGTGGTCGCCTACACCCTGCTCGGTTGCACCTGGCTGGTGATGAAGACCGAAGGGCCGCTGCAGCAGCGCATGCACGATGTTGCCAGGCCGTTGGCGTTGGTACTGTTGGTGGTGATCGCCGTGGTCAGCCTGTGGACACCGCTGGCCTACCCGCAAATCGCTGCGCGCTGGTTCAGCATGCCCAACCTGCTCTGGTTCATGCCGGTGCCGATCCTGGTGTTGGTAACGTGCTACGGGCTGCTACGTGCCGTGGCGCGCAACGCGCACTACACGCCGTTCTTGCTGACCCTGGCCCTGATTTTCCTGGGCTACAGCGGCCTTGGCATCAGCCTGTGGCCAAACATCATCCCGCCGTCGATCAGCATCTGGGAAGCCGCAGCGCCGCCCCAGAGCCAAGGCTTCATGCTGGTAGGCACACTGTTCATCCTGCCCATCATCCTCGGCTACACGTTCTGGAGCTATTACGTGTTCCGCGGCAAGGTGACCCATGAAGACGGCTATCACTAGGCGCACAACGTGATGACACCCGATGTGAAGCAACCGATGTGGCGCCGACTTACCTGGCTGGTGCTGATCTGGGCAGGCAGCGTGGCGGCGCTGGGTCTGTTCGCTTGGCTGATCCGACTGTTCATGATGGCCGCCGGCATGCGCAGCCATTGAGCCCTCGAGGTGGTGCGCCTGCGACAAAAAGGCGCACCACGGAACTTGTACAGCCCGCAACGGATGCGGCTTAATGCGCGCCATATTCGTTCGGGTGACTCATGCTTTCACGTGCACGTGCACATCTTTGTCTGTTCGCCTGCCTCGCCGTGCTGTTCAACCTGCTGGCGATGCCGCTTGACCGTGCCTTGCAAACACCCCGCATCGACAGCCAATCGCTGATTCTCGGCAGCTTTTGCAGCCTGCACGGTGCACAGAGCCTGCCCAAGTCACTGCTGGCCCAGCTCAAGGCCGAGCTGCCGCAACTCGACGATCAGCCGGACATGAAACACCAGGCGGGCGACTGCTGCTGTGGTCACGCCGGGCATGCCTTGCTGGCCAGCGACTATTATCGCCACCTGTTCCCCCGCTACTGGCCTGACACACTGTTGCTCGGTAACAGCCACAGGCTGTTGCTGCCGCGCGAGCAGTGGCCAAAGCTCAACCCCCGCGCCTCGCCCCTGGCCTGACCCGTCGTTGCTTGCCCACAGCTGCCCCGTGACCTGCGGTGCGCAGCCTTGCCCGACTGTCTGACCAGGAAACCTTCCATGCCTGCGTTCCGTTGCACCGCACGCGCTGTCCTGCCCGTGCTCGCTGTGTTCAGCCTCAGCCCCCTGTCGCTGGCCGTTGCCGAAACTCTGCCTGCTGAAAACTCCACCCTCACCCTTGGCGCGGTCAACGTGACCAGTACCGAAAGCGGCCCGCTGGCCACCAGCAGCGTGCTCAGTTCGGTGGATATTCTGGGCGGTGACATCCTTGAGAAGATGCCGGTTGCCTACAGCTGGGAGCTGTTCCGCCGGGCACCGGGGGTGATGCTCACCGAGTTCAACCAGGGCACCACCTCGGGCAAGCTGTCGTTTCGCGGCTTCAATGGCGAAGGCGAAGTGAACGCGGTCAAGTTGCTGATCGATGGCATCCCCAGCAACACCAACGACGGCAACATGCCCTTCATCGACTCGGTGTTCCCCATGGACATCGACAGCATCGAGGTGGTGCGCGGCACCAGCGACCCGCGCTATGGCCTGAACAACATCGCCGGTAACGTCAACATCAACACCCGCACCGGCGGTAACTACAACAAGGCGCGCCTGCGCTACGGCAGCTTCAACACCCGCGAGGTGCAACTGGCCAAGGGCATCGAGACCAGCAACTGGACACAGAACTACTTCTTCGCCCGCCAGCAGGTCGACGGCTACCGCGACCATGCCGACACCGAACGCTACAGCTTCGGCGGCAAATGGTTCTATACCCCTGACGATGGCAGCTATCGCCTTGGCCTGATCGCCCGCCACTACGAGTCCGAAGCCCAGGAGGCCGGCTACCTGACCGAGGATGACGCCCGCCATCATCCGCGCATGAGCAATGACTACAACGCCACGGACAAAGGCACGCGGCGAATGAACCAGGTCAGCGTGCACTTCGACACCGACCTGGCCGAGACCCTGTCCTGGTCGGCCAAGACCTACCTCAACACCTATGACGACCGTCGCTGGACGCAGTACTGGCGCACCAGTTCACAGCAGGAACGTGACACCTACGAGGATCAGTACGGTGCCATTACCTCGCTGACTTGGCGACCACAGGTGGACTGGCTGCATGCGTTTGCCCTTGAAGGCGGAAGCGATGTGCAGAAGCAACAGAACCGCAGCGAACGCTACCGCACCGTGGAGCGTGTACGCCAGGCGCAGACACGCGACCAGGACTTCGACTTCAACACGGTCGGTGCCTACGTGCAGGCGGAGATCGAGCCGTTCGAATCGCTGAAGATCGTGCCGGCCTACCGGGTGGACAAGATCAGTGGTGACTTCACCAACAAGATGACCGGGCAGGACTACGACATCAACGACTACGGGCTGATCAAGCAGCCCAAGCTCAGCATTGTCTATTCGCCGTGGAAGTTCGCCAGCGTTTACGCCAACTGGGGCCGCACCTTCCAGGTCGGGACGGGCGCTGCAGCCTACAAGGTGCCGCCGCGCAACGAGGACCTGGACCCTTCGATCAACGAAGGCTGGGAAACCGGCGTCAAGTTCACCCCGGCCAGCTGGGTCGATGGCCGCGTGGCCTATTGGCGTCAGGACGCCTCTGGCGAAGTGAGCCGTCGCCTGAACGACCCTAGCGGCGAGTCGGACAACGTCGGCGAAACACGCCGCTGGGGCTATGACCTGCAGGTCAACCTGCACCCGGACGAACGCACCGAGGTGTGGATGTCCTACTCCTGGCAGTACTCCAAGATCCTTGAGCCCAGCAGCGCGTTACCAAGCAGCAAAGGCCAGGAAATCGATCACGTGCCACACCATCTGTGGAACACCGGCATCAGCTACCAGGCCACTCCCGCGCTGCAACTGACTGCCTGGGCGAACGGGCAGACCAACTACTACCTGGAGCGGGAGAACACCCAAGGTACGTATGGCGGCTACGTACTGATGAACCTCGGTGCAACGTACAAGGTCAGCGAAACCATGAGCATGGACCTGCAGTTGAAGAACCTCACCAACCGCTACTATGAGTACGTGTGGTACGACCCGGATGGTGCGGAGGCTTCCCTGCACGCCCCGGGTGACGGTCGTGCGCTGTATGCCGGCGTGACGTTCGACTTCTGAAAGTCTGCACGTTGGTCGGCGCCAGTGGCTCGGGCAACGCCCTCAGTGGCCTTGGCTTGCTCGACCGCTTGTTGGCCGTCGCGATCAATTGGCTTTCGAAGTGCCGGAAAACACGCTATGTTCGTGATTGAACTTGCGAGGGGAAACTGTGCAGCCAAGGTAGCCTTCGATCAAGAAAAGGATCCGCGCAACGACGTGAAATACGGGAAGCGTCGCAGGTGCCGTAACCGTGGCGATAACCTGTGCTGCACTGCCACTACTTACCGCAACGCTTTCTGAATCCAGCAATCGAACAGGGCGAAGGGCATCACATGTGAACGCCAGGAGGCTTTTCCAGGACGCCGTCAAAGTGCCAGAATCCGCTACCGGTCACATGCGGCGGCGCCAGCCATGACAAACCTTGATCCCGGCGATGAAGTAGCCTACTCCGTACGGAGGGATCGGCTTGAACAGCTGTTTGTCCAGTCGGCGCCCGCTGTGCTTGGCAGCTTCCTGGCCGCCGTCATGCTGTGCTGGTTGGGCTGGGAGCGTTTCGACCCGCAAAGGGTCATCGTGTGGATGACGTTATTGGGCCTGTCGACCGGCGTGCGTACCGCCATGTTCTTCGCCTATCTGCGAGCACCGGCCAACCAGCGCACGGCCGAACGCTGGGAGTGGCGTTACTGGGTCACGCTGATGCTGTCGGCGGCTATCTGGGGCTGGGGCGCCTTTGCCGTAATGCCCACCGACGACGCGCTGGGGCAGACGCTGATCATGTTGTTTGCCGTCGGCATGTCTGTCAGCGCGGTGTCGTGTTACTCCTCCTACCGCAACATGACCCTGGTGTCGATGGGCCTGGTCTTGCTGCCTTCTACAGGCTGGCTACTGTTGCAACCTTCTACGCTGCAACAAGGGATAGCCTTGGCGGTGCTGGTGTTCGCCTGGTTCGTGGTCAGCGCGACGCAAAGCCTGTCCTCGGCATTGACGACGGCCTGGCGCCTGAAACACGAAATGCAACGCGCGCATCGGCTTGCCATGGTGGCCTCGTGCACGGACGAACTGACCGGCCTGAACAACCGACGTGCTTTTTTCGACAACGCTTCGGCGCAGCACGCCCAGTGCAGGGATGCGGGTACATTCATGGCCGTGTTGATGCTGGACGTCGACCATTTCAAACAGATCAACGACACGTTCGGGCATGCCGCAGGCGACCAGGTGCTGCAGCGCATCGGTGCAGCGATCAGTGCCAGCCTGCGTGACAACGACATTGCCGGCAGGCTGGGCGGCGAGGAGTTCGCCATCCTGCTGCCCAATACGCCGCCAGACACGGCGATTGAGGTTGCCGAGCGCCTGCGGGCCCTGATAGCCAAACTGCGTGTGAATGATGAACACCCGGTCACCGCAAGCATAGGTTTAGCGTTCGCGAAGGCCCCTGCCACTGAGCTCGGCGCCTTGCTCAGCAGTGCAGACAGCGCCATGTACCTTTCCAAGGTATCGGGCCGTAACCGGGTCACCGTCGCCGAACCGGACCAGGAGGCATTGCACAAGCAGCACTAGCCCCTCCAAGGAAGTGCTATGCAGGGTCCTGGGCCACGGCGTCACCCGGCGCTGGGCGCAGCGTGCGCACGGCATCGTCGAACAGGTGTAGGTTGGCATGGGCCTGCAGCCGTTGCGGCAAGCGTGCGTTGGCAATCGAACCCCGCAAGTCGTGCCAATGCTGAACAAGTTGTTGCGGTTATTGAAGAAAATCTACCGAGACTGACTCCGTCTGCCCAGCGTGGTGAAATCCGATCGACCTGTTGCGCCTCTTTGACGTCCCAAGAAAGCACCTTGGCAAATCACCCCAGAGGCGAGGTACTCATGAACGACCGCATCATCGCGTTTTTCACCGAAACCACCGTATTCGGCATCTCCATTCTCAATCTGCTGGTGGCGCTGACAGTCGCCACCGTAGTTTTCCTGGTCGCCCGTGCCGCCATCAGTTTCCTGATGCGCCGGGTACGGCGCTGGTCCGAACACGAAGGCCCATTGAGCCAGATAATGGCCAAGGTGCTTTCCGGCACCAGCAACGTTCTGTTGTTGCTGGCCTCATTGCTGGTAGGCCTGAGCATGCTCGACCTGCCCGAGCGCTGGCTGAGCAGGGTCAGCAGCCTGTGGTTCGTGGTCGCTGCCTTGCAGATTGGCCTGTGGGCCAACCGCGCCATCGGCTTGGGCCTGAGCCGCTACTTCGCCCGCCACCGTACCGACGGCCTGAACCAGGGCAGCGCACTGGCAACCCTTTCGGCCTGGGGCGCGCGGGTCCTGCTGTGGTCAGTCGTAGTGCTGGCGATGCTGTCGAACCTGGGGGTGAACATCACCGCCTTCGTCGCCAGCCTTGGCGTGGGCGGCATCGCGGTGGCGCTGGCTGTGCAGAATATCCTTGGCGACCTGTTCGCTTCGTTGTCGATCGCCGTGGACAAGCCGTTCGAGATCGGTGACTTCATCGTCATCGGGCCCCTGGCGGGCACCGTTGAGCACGTCGGCCTCAAAACCACACGCATCCGCAGCCTCGGCGGCGAACAGATCGTCATGGCCAACGCCAGCATGATCAGCAGCACCATCCAGAATTACAAGCGCCTGCAAGAGCGTCGCATCGTGTTCGAGTTCGGGCTTTCCTACGACACGCCCACCGAGGCCGTGAAGAAAGCGCCAGCCATCGTAGAAGACGCCATCAAGGCCCAGGAGCAGGCGCGTTTCGATCGCGCTCACCTGCGCGGCTTCGGCAAAGAGGCGCTGGAGTTCGAGTGTGTCTACATTGTCCGGGACCCAGGCTACAACCTTTACATGGACATTCAGCAAGCGATCAACTTCAGGCTGCTGGAGCGGTTCTCGCAAATCGGCGCCAAGTTCGCCGTGCCGGTGCGCGCGATCAAGGTCACGGCATTGCCAGAGGCCGCCGGCCTGCATGGCCAGGCTCGCGAAGGCCTGAGCATCAGGGGCGCTTGATGCTGGCAACCTGCCCGGCTCGCCAGATAGGTCCGCCGCAGGGCGTGCACATGCGCACGCCCTGCCCGCGCTGAAACGCTATTTCAGCGCCGCGATGAAGCTGTCTTTCAGCACCTCGAGAAGGAAGTCCGCATTGGTCCGGCTGAAAATCATCGAAGGGCGCATTTTCAGCACGTTGTCATGCGGGCCTTCGGTGCCGATCAACACGCCGCGCTCCCGGGCACCATCAGCCACTTTTCTGGCCAGGGCCGTGGCTGGCGCCTTTGACTGGCGGTCAGTGACCAGCACGATGCCGAGGAACAGGCCCAACCCGCGCACATCACCAATCACGTCGAATTGCTGCTGAAGCTTGCGCAAACCCTCGAGCAGGTAATGGCCGACATTCAAGGCGTTTTCTTTCAACTGGTCGCGCTCGATTGCATCGAGCACCGCCAGGCCTACCGCGCATGACACTGGGTTACCGGCGAAGGTATTGAAATACTCCATGCCGTTGTTGAAAGCATCGGCAACCTCGCGCGTGGTCACTACCGCCGACATCGGGTGGCCGTTACCTATGGGTTTGCCCATGCTGACGGCATCCGGGACCACGCCCTGGGTCTCGAATGCCCACCAGTGGCTGCCGACCCGGCCAAACCCGACCTGAACCTCATCGGCCAGGCACAGCCCACCTTCGGCACGCACCATGGCGTACACCTCCTCAAGGTAGTGTTCGGGCAAAAACACCTGCCCCGCCACGCTGGGGATCGATTCGGCAATGAAAAACCCGGGGCGCTTGCCTGCCTTGCGCATGGCATCCAGCTGCTCTGCCACCGACTCGGCAAAGCGCTTGCCGTGCGCTTCCACGGGCCAGTGCTCGGGGGCGTAGTAGCTGTCCGGAACCACGGCCTCGTAAACATGCGCCGCCCTGCCCTTGCCCGCCTTGCGCTTGTACTTGTAAGGGCTCAGATCGATCAGTTCCTGAGTGGTGCCGTGGTAGGCCCAGTCCAGCACGATCGCCTGATCACTGCCTGTGTAGTTGCGCGCCATACGCAGCATCAGGCTGTTGGCCTCACTCCCCGAGCAGCCAAAGGACGCTACGCAAAGGCCCTTGGGCAAAGTGCCGGTCAGGCGCTCGGCGTATTCGACGATGTTGTCGTGCAGGTAGCGTGTATTGGTGTTGAGCAGCGCAGCCTGGCGGGTCAGGGCTTCGACCACGTCGGGATGACTATGGCCCAGGTGGCACACGTTGTTGAAGCAGTCCAGGTAGGCCCGCCCGAAGTTGTCGATCAGCCATACGCCATCACCGCGCACGAACTTGATCGGGTCGGTGTACGAAATGGACAGGTTGGGTAGCAGCAGTTCCTTGCGCCTGGCAATGATCTGGGCCTTGGTCATCCCCTGCTGGCTGTAGGTCTCTGGCGGGATACCGGCCAGGGCCGAGGCATCGGGGAACAGGTCGGCCCACGCTTCGCGGTATGCGGGCTCACCCACGCCAATGACCTCGCACGCGCGCAACTGGGTATCGGTGACCAACTGCAGATGCAGGTGGGGAATCCAGCCGCCGTTCTCGTGATCGCTGCCCATGTAACCGACGAGGTCGCCCGCTTCGAGCTTGTCACCGGCCTTCAAACGGCTGAGCGCCTCGTGGGCCATGTGCCCCCACAGTGTCAGAAATGGCGGGCAACCGGGCGGGGTGTGCTCGAGCATCACCAGGCCGCCATAACCCAGCGGGTCTGGCTCAACCTCGACGCTTCTGACGGTGCCGGCAATCGGTGCGTACAACGGCGTACCCGCTGGCATCAGCAAATCTACCCCCACATGCAGGGTCCGGTGCTGCCCCTTGATGAAGCGAGACTCAAAGGCGCTGTCGGTATAGACGGCACGTACCTCGCCCCATGGCCCGATGCCCAGCGGGGCCTTGTGCGCGGCAGAGCATTCATTCCACCACCGCGTCGCATCTGCAGGGCGCTGCTGGGCCGAGGCAATGGTCATCTCATGGCTGGCATCGCCAAACGGCGCGATGACCTTGTCGAGAATGGCGGCTGACGGGCGCACCAGGTCGGCAAACGACTTGTGGTTGTCGGCAATCCAGCGGCGGACTTCCCCCGCACCTTCGATGGCATCGAAACCACAGGCCTTGCGCAAAATGCCGGTGGCCAACCGTGGGTTCATCGAATCGAGCTGTTCCAGTAGACGCCAGGCAGGTGCTTCACTGATCGCCAGGTAGGGGTTGTCGTCGGTCTGGTCCTGCCGGGAAGCGGAGAACGTGACGCTGATGACCAAGCGCATGGCTATCAGGTTGAACAACACATCAAGTTCTTGCGCTTGCAACGGGTACTTCTCATGGAAGCCGGCCACCAGCGCAGCCGCAGCGCCGATCGGGTCGTCCATGTCGAGAATGGCGTAGGCGCTGGCAATTGCGACCTCGGCAATCAGAACGGTGTGCACGGCATCGCCAAAATCGATGAAGCCAGTCACGTTACCGGCCGTTTCGGCATCGACCAGGATGTTCCAGTCGTTGGCATCGTTGTGGATCACCTGGGCCCGAAGGGACGCCAGTTCAGGCTGTACCGTCTGCTCGAACCGGGCGATGAAGCGCTCGGCAACGGCCCGGCGATCAGGGTCCTTGATGCAGTGCAGCCGCGAACGGGAGCGCGCAGCATGGCGTAAGTCCCAGTCCAGGTCGCGGACTGCGCCCGGGTGCATGAAGCCCTGCAGCGCACGGTCAAGTTCACCGAGTGCCTGGCCGAAGTTTCTCATCAGCGCCAGGGAGCGTCTGGCCTTGGCAAGTGGCGTGCCGGCCAGCCAGCTGACCAGGCGCACAGCGTGCTGTTCACCGGTGCTGCTGGCCACAGACGGCAGGTAGTCGCCCGTCACGCTGGCCCGCAGGTGTGGTACGCCCAAATGCGCGCCATGCACGGCCAGGTGGTCGAGTAGCGCGGTTTGAAACTCGCTTTCTACCCTGGGCTCGCTGGCATTGACGATTTTCAGTATCCAGCCTGCGTCTACGCCCGTATCCAGCCGGTAATTGCGATCACGTTCCCCATCCAAGGGCGTTGCAGTGCCGGTGACATTGAAGAAATCTTTTGCAAGGCCCTCTGCATCGCTTGCCGAAAACCGAGGTGCCGGGTGGGAAAGGTCTGTCATATCATCAGGTTCCGAGCGCGCTGATTGTTTTTCAATAGCTTGTCATGCGCCGCCGAAACGGACACCCTGCATACGGTCGGGCGCAACAGGCATTATGCCGGTTCCGACCGGCATAATGACGGCAAGCTTATCAAGGGGCTGCAATGCGTGACCTGGACGCTAAAGATCGTGAGATTCTTGAGGTACTTTCGAAGGACGCGCGTATTGCGCTCAAGGCGTTAGCCGGCCGCATAGGCCTTTCCCGAAGTGCCACCACCGAGCGTGTCGCCAACCTTGAACGCAGCGGAGTCATTCGCGGTTATCGCGCTGACATCGGCGAAATAGACGCCAACGTGATACGCGCGATCTTGCTGGTTACGTTGCAGCGTACGCCTGCCATGGGGCTGCTCGACCAGTTGGCAACGGACGCGCGCGTACGGCGGGTGTCGTCGGTGAGCGGTCAGCTTGACCTGGTGGTTGAAGTGGAGACCCGAACGATCGACGACCTCAACCAGGTACGCGACAACGTGGCACGTCACGAATCAGTGGATGACATTACCACGTCGGTAGTCCTGCGCCGTGATATCGACCGCCAGGGCGCCTGATACCTGCAGAGGCAGTAGACAGGCCGTACTTACCCAAGCCTCACAGGTGTCGAAGCACGCCCTGGATCTCGCGAACGACCTGCCGCGTTGCCTCGTCGACGGTCCCTTCATTGCGGCACAGCACCCAGCCTTGCTCCGCAACCGCACGCTCGAACGCCTCGGTACAGGCAACCTGTTCATCCAGGTTATGGATCACCGTACTGCCCAGCCCACGCGTGCGCGCCGCGGCCCTCGCCCATGAGGTTTCAGGCGTTGTGACAACCCCGACATGCAAATCGGGCACTTGCACGTTTCGTTCGAGGTTCAGGCGCAGGATCTTGTCAAACGGCACTGTGCGGCGAAACGCAGCGTCAGAGGGGTACCAGCGATCAATCAGGATGATGCTGTCAGCGGGCTGCCTGGGCAGTACATGTCGGGAAATCCAGGCGCGGCTTTCAGCGAAGCGCTCGCAAACCTTGAACTCAAGGTCCTGGCAAGGGCTTCTGGAAAGCTGGTTGACCAGGGCCATGGTCTCGCCCCGGTGAGGATCATTCTTTCTTTCGCAAAGGCGGATCACCTTGTTCCCGTCCAGCCGTAACGCTTGAGTGACGGCCTCCAGCAGCGTGGTCTTGCCGGTCCCCTTGGGCCCATCGAAGGAAATAAACAGCGGGCGGTTCATCTTGCAATACCAGTTGGCTCAAGCGCGGGATAAGACCATTGATCGTAGCTGCCTTCAAGCGATTCTCGACGGGAGTACATCCGTACTCCACGCTGTGATCAAAGCATTGCCTTGGGAATGGACCGGCATTGCCCGACCCGCCATCCCCAAGGCGTGCAATGCCTGCTAGGCTGACGGACGATGGCGGACCTGCAGCCCGCCTCCCCTTACCCACAGGCACGGGCCAATGACCTACAACCCCCACGTTAACCTGACCAACTGCGACCGGGAGCCCATCCAGATTCCCGGGAGCATCCAGCCCCATGGCTGCCTGCTGGCCTGTGATGCCTCGGCGACCGTGGTGCTGCGCCATTCGGTCAATGCCCCACAGATGCTGGGTGTAGCAAACGATATCAATGGTCAGAAACTGCACGCGGTGCTGGGTGACGAGGTCACGCATACGCTTCGCAACGCACTTGCCCGTACCCGGGATGCCTCGCGGCCCGCGCTCAGTTTCGGCGTGACGTTGCCCAACGGCGCGGCCGTCGACATCGCCGCCCACTTGTACAAAGGCACGGCAATCCTCGAATTCGAGCCCGCCGGGGCGAGCATCGCCGAACCGATCGAGCTGGCCCGCACGCTGATTGCCCAACTGCGCGAAATCGACCAGACCCACAAGCTGTTCCGCGACGCCGCCCGCTTTGTCAGGGCGGTGCTCGGTTACGACCGGGTGATGATCTACCAGCTGGGAGCCGACGGTGCCGGCAAGGTGGTTGCCGAGTCCAAGCGTAGCGACCTCGAAAGCTTCATGGGCCAATACTTCCCCGCCTCCGATATCCCCCAGCAGGCCCGCGCGCTCTACCTGCGCAACCCGATCCGGGTAATCTCCGACGCCCAGTTCAATACGGTCGCCATCAACCCGGTGCTCGACCCCTCGGGCGAACCGCTCGACCTGTCCTACGCGCACCTGCGCAGCGTCTCGCCGATCCATTGCGAATACCTGTGCAACATGGGCGTGGGCGCCTCGATGTCGATTTCCGTCATCGTCAATGGCGAGCTGTGGGGAATGATTGCCTGCCATCACTACGCACCGCGCACGCTGGCCATGGGGCAACGTGTGGCCGCCGAGATGTTCGGTGAGTTCTTCTCCCTGCATATCGAGACCCTGCGTAGCCGGCAAAAACTCGAAGCTGCCGTGCGCATCCACAAAGCCCTGGACAGCCTGCTGCGCGACGCCAACCAGGCGGCGGACATTGATGGGTTCTTCCACGCACGCCTGCCCCGGTTGATGTCGCTGATTCCCTGCGACGGCATCGGCATGTCGCTGCTAGGCCGCTGGTCGTGCGCAGGGCTGGCGCCGCCCCAAACGGCCGTGCCTGACCTGCTGCGCCTGGCAGACATGGTCAGCGAAGGCCGAATCTGGGCGTCCAATCGCCTGTCGACAGTGCTCCCGTCGGCCCAGGCGTATTTTAATGATGTGTCGGGTGTGCTGATCGTCCCGATGTCGCAACACCCAAGGGATTACTTGATCTTCTTCCGCAAGGAGGTGGTCGAGACACTCGATTGGGCCGGGGACCCGAACAAGACCTATGACAGCGGCGCGTTGGGCGACCGCCTGACGCCCCGCAAGAGCTTCGCCATCTGGAAAGAAACCGTTCACCAGCAGTCGCTACCCTGGACCGAGCAGGACCGCCAGTTTGGCGATGCCATCCGTACCGCTATCGTCGAAGTGGTGCTGCACAACAGCGAACTGCTCGCCAGTGAACGCGCCAAAGCCGACGTGCGCCAGCGCATGCTCAACGAAGAGCTCAACCACAGGGTCAAGAACATCCTGTCGCTGATTGGTGCACTGGTTGCCCATCCGACCCCGGAAAGCCAGACCCTGCAGGACTATGTGGCAACGCTCAAAGGGCGTATCCAGGCCTTGTCGTTGGCCCATGACCAGGTGGTGCGCGGTGACGGTGGCGGGCGCCTGGCGAAGCTGCTGGAGGCCGAGCTTTCTCCCTATCGCACGGCTGCCGACGTGATCGAGTTGCAGGGCCCGAACGTCATCCTCGATGCGCGCGCGTACTCGGTCATGGCCCTGGTGCTGCACGAACTGGCCACCAACGCGGCCAAGTACGGTGCGCTATCGCGGGCTGGCGGCAAGCTTTCGGTGAGCTGGGCAATCGACGCCACCAACGCTTGTGCCATCAGTTGGCGGGAAAGTGGTGGGCCAACGGTACGCCAGCCCAGCCGCAGCGGCTTCGGTACGGTGCTGATCGACCGCAGCATCCCGTTCGACCTGGGTGGCACCAGCGCGGTGGAATATCACCCCGAAGGCCTGCAAGGCTTTTTCAGAATCCCGGCCAAGCACCTTTCCGTAGCCGAAGCGGCAGTAACCGCTCTCCCGGCCACGCCTATGGCCCGTGCAAACGGTGCGTTTGCAGCGCGCTCGGGTTTGTGTGTGCTGATACTCGAGGATCAACTGGTAATTGCAGTAGGCCTGGAGCAAATTCTCAACGATGCGCAAATCGAGGACGTGATCACCGCCAGCTCCGAGGACCAAGCCATGCAACTGCTTGGTAGCCACAAACCGGACGCGGCAATACTGGATGTCAACCTGGGCACCGGAACCTCCATTTCCGTAGCAGATGAACTGGTTCGCCGGCAGGTCCCGTTCCTCTTTGCCACCGGCTATGGCGACGGCATCAGCATTCCCGAGCACTTGCAGCATGTGCCCGTCACGCGCAAGCCTTATGACGCCAATGCCATTCTGGCCAGCCTGCAAGGCCTGCTTGAGCTGGGGTGAATGGGATACAGAAGCAGCCTTGTATTGCGAAAAGGCCCGTAAAGCCGACACATCACCGTCAGCTATACGGGCCTCTTTACAGCACCAGGCCGCGCCGGCAAAAAGACGGCGCCGGCCTGTCAGGGCTTACACCGCCAGCGCGCGCTCACGCAGCTCGCTGTTGAGGATGCGGTCGTTCTCGCTGTAATCGACCGGGCAGTCGATCACGTGCACACCT